>JAHEZB010000042.1 GCA_023251285.1 Chitinophagaceae bacterium
ATCTTTCAAAAAGCGCGTGGAACTCTCCAGGGAATTACTTGGCTTTTCCAAAGACGATTCTACCTCGTTTACAAAGGAAACGCAACATCCCCTGCGTGTTGCTGCGCAAACGAGCGTAGGATTAGGAACTGGTACTATTTCAGGAACCGTAAAAAACCACAGTGGTCAGCCGGTACAAGGGGCATTGCTGAGACTAAGGCTGTTGGTCCCGCAGAATACCGATGCAACCGTTGATGACGACAACGATATTATTCAATTTAAGGATGGGGTCCGTAAAATGCTTTACCGCGACTCGGCAAAAAAACTGCAACTGCTCTCGTTCAATGCATATGCCCGTACCGATGCCTCCGGAAACTTTTCGTTTTCAGGCCTGCCAGTAAACAAATCTTTTGACATAATTCCTCTTCAGCCTGGTTATGAATTCGGCCCTTCTAAGGGAGTTGAAAAACTTAAGGGCAGCGCTGTGTTTCATTTTGTGCAGTCGCCGCAAACTTTGAAACTTTTTTCCACACAGGATTTTAATAACCTGAAAAAAGAAAAGGCATTTATTGTGAGGACACCGGAAGAGGTGACTTACTGGTTTCGCATCATCGTAATTACATTTTTTGCTTCCTTCCTCTTGCTGCATCTCATTTTGACCATTCGTTCACCGCGCGCCGACCAGTTGTTGTTGCCAGTTGTAATGATCCTCACCGGCCTTTCGTTTATAGCATTATTTAGTCTGCAGGACCCTTTACGGGACCGCTTCCTTGTGAAGAGCACCTTTATTTATTTCTGCATTGGAATGTGTGCGATAGCGGCTTTCCAGTTTATCAACCTGAAAAAGTTTACACCTGATTCGGGATTCTTTCGGATGTTTATTTTTAAAAATGAAAAGAGGGCCGCTAATGGCTGGCCGTGGGCACTGGCGGCGATGGGATTGCTATGCCTTGACATTCTCTTTGGTACGGGTCCGGAGGGTAGCGGCGTTAAAGTAAACCTGTTAGGATTTCAGCCGAGCGAGGTAGTAAAATATATGGTGATCCTTTTCCTCGCCGGATTCTTCGCAGTCAATGAAAAGTTCATCTCAGAATATCCTTCCTTTGGAAAGCGGTTATCATTTTTTGTTTGGGCTGTCATCGCCATTGTTGCTACTATTTTGCTGTTCCTCGTAATAGGCGACCTGGGCCCCGCAATCATTTGCTGTTTCACTTTCATTATACTCTTCTCTTTTTCACGTGGAGATTTTATGCAGGTTGTTGCTACCATGCTCCTATATGCGCTTACCCTTTGGATCTTTAAAAATGTGTGGATAGCCACTGCGGTTACAGTGGGAGCGCTGATTCTTTTTATGCTGCTTGGCAAAAAGAGATTAAGTGAATCATCTATAATGGCGCTGGTAGTAGTAAGCGGGTTCCTGTTGCTCGACCAGGTACCGGTATTGGCCAAAATAATACCGGGTCCCATACACAGGCTGGTAGACCGGAAGGCGATTTGGTCTGACCCATGGAATAACCAGGTGTATGGTGGCGACCAGGTGGCCAATGGGATCTGGGCGATCTCTACCGGGGGCGTCACAGGCCAGGGTGCGGGTGAGGGTTTCGGCAAAACGATCCCTGAAGCTCATACCGACATGATTCTTCCTGCCATTGGCGAAGAATTCGGATGGGCAGGAATTACGTGCATCTTTATTTTATTTCTCGTGCTGCTGCATCGCTCTATTATCATTGGAAGACAGGCGGGATCACCCTTTTTATTTTACCTGTGCGCAGGTGCGGGCATCGGCTTATTTGTTCAATTTCTCCTGATCGCAGGAGGTTCTACCGGTGCCCTGCCACTGTCGGGAGTTGCCTTGCCTTTTACCAGCTACGGCGGTACATCCCTTTTATGTAGTATGGTGGCAATAGGTTTTTTACTGAGTGCCTCCCGTTTAAAGGGAACGCAAGCGCAGATGAATTATATTTCCGGCAGGCAAGATAAAAACCTCGTTCCGGCATTGCTTGCTGCCTGTGCAGCCATTGTGCTGCTTATTGTTAACGTGTCCGGCTATACGCTCAATAGGAAAAAATGGATTGTAGAACCGGCGCTGGTGGCAGACCGCAGTGGTGTACGGATGTACAGCTACAATCCAAGGATCAGCATCTTAATGAACAGGCTGCAGGCAGGAAATATTTACGACAGGAAGGGCAGGTTGCTTGCCTCCAGTGATTTGAACTTAGTGCAGCGGCAGAAAGATTCGTTGCTGGCTCTTGGTTTACCGCCTGAAAACCTTAAGTCCCTTTCTTATAAAAGACAAGACCGGTATTATCCGTTTGGCGAGTACACGTTTTTCTGGACGGGTGATGCCAATACAGGCGTGTTCTCCGGCGGAAATAACGGCTATTTTGCCGAATACGCTCACGCCGCCGAACTCAGGGGTTTCCCTGCGCCAATTGCAAAATACGCAGTGAGCGCCGATCGCTACCGGGAAGAAAAATTCTTACCCGTATCCGGTACCGAGATGACAGTAGCTAAAAGAGATTTCAGCGCCCTTGCTGATTTACTCGCTTCCGGTATTAACAGTGACCAGGTTGCTGAATTTAAAAAGCGTAACAGGAACATCACCCTCAGCATGGATGCAGCGTTGCAGACCAGGATCGAGCTGGCGCTACAGGCCGATGATCGCGTAAACCGGAAAGAAGTTTCAGTAGTGGTCATGAAAGACAACACGGGTGATGTGCTGGCCTCAGCCTGCTGGCCACTGCCGCCGGTAAATGATTGGGATAAGCTTACACTCTCTCAAAATGCGCTCAACAGGTTGCCTGGCTGGAATGTAAACACCGACCTTGGATTTACGCATGCGACTCAGCCAGGCTCTACAGCAAAGCTGGTTACTGCCCTGGCTGCGTTTAATAAACTGGGTGTGGCTGCGGCCAAAAAAACAATAAGAGTCTATCCAAAAGATCTGATAAGGGTGACCGGACCCGAACCGGACGAAGCGGGTCTTATCAATATTGAGAAAGGACTCGTAAAATCAAACAACTCGTTCTTCATACGGCTGGCCAATGAAGATCAGTTGCAGGAGCAAATGGTAAACCTGTACATGCAATCGGGCATGTTCCTGGGAGGTGTTGGCGGCTACTATTTTGAAAATGATAACAGCAATACCGCTCAACAGGAAAAGTGGAGAAAGTATTGGCGGGAAACGCAATTTAAAAGTTTGCAGCGTTATGATCCGAACAACATACGCCGCACAAGGGCGCTTGGCATTTCCGGGATGGCATGGGGGCAGGGCGAGCTGGTGGCCACGCCTGCATCTGTCGCACGCATTGCTTCCGGAATTGCCAATAATGGTGTCATGATGCCTTCCCGGTATGTGCTTGATGTAAATGGTCATGCGACGCAACCGAAAGACGGCATTGCCATTGCCGGCGATCCGGTGTATGCACAAGACCTCACAAAGTATATGAGGGAACAAAGCGCTCCGAAAAAACCGCAATTTGGGATCTTTGTTGCCGGTAAAACAGGAACGCCGGAAAGAATCTTAAAAGGCGAAAGCATCAACGACGGATGGTATGTCTTTTTTGCCCCTGCAGCTAACGATACGGGTCACGTTGTGGTGTGTATCCGTATCGAAGGAACCAAGGGTTCAAGCGATGCCGTGGCACTCGCCGGCGAACACATCATTCCTTTATTGCTCCAAAGTAATTACATAAAAAGCTTTGATTCATTGCCGAAAGCAGGATTGCCGCAGGTGGATGATGCAAATGATCTGACCATTCGTCCTGCGGCTCATGTAATACATTAACTCATTAAAAAACAACATTGATATGTTCAACTTATCTAAAGAAAAATCGCCTGACGTAAAAAGCATTCGTCATATCCTGTTGCAAAACATCAAGGAGAAACTGCAACGCGTACAGGGAGGTGAAGGGGGAAACATTATGGGAATATACCTTTTTATCAATTGCAGTGAATACGACAAACACCTGTATGAGGCTGCCATACATTCCGGCACTCCTGGGAAATTTAAGACAGAAGAAGTGCAGAAGATCGCCGACGACTATGCCATTAGCTTATCATCTTCATTCAAACTGGAGGTTTCTTTTACCAACCTTTTTCCACCACAATCCGAACTGTTGAAAGAAATAGACGCGGCGATTTTTATATCCACCAAAAGATCAGGGTTAACCAATAAGCAAAGCAGCGCCTTTATAAAGGTGTTGAACGGGGAAGCAGAACAAGATACTTACCTGCTCGATTCCTCCGGTGGAAGGATCAATATCGGCCGCGAATCAAGGGTGCAGGCTGCCGGAAATTATGTAAGAAAAAATACCATTGCTTTCAGGCCTACCGAACGCAACCGTGCCGTAAGCCGCCAGCATGCACACATTGAATGGGAAGCCGACAGCAATTCATTTTTGATCTTTGCTGACGAAGGTGGAATACCACCGAATAATAAAGTAAAGGTGCGCACCCCCGAAGGCGTTTTAATAAAAATGCAGGCAATTGAAGTGGGCCACCGCATGCAGGAAGGCGACCAGGTGATCCTGGGCGATATGGCTGTATTGGAATTCACGTATTCAGGACAAGAGTAACTATGTCAAAAATTTTTACCATAGCAGAAGGTTTGGAAAATCTCGGGGCGCTCAAGTCCGGAGGGCAGGGTTCCGTGTATAAAGCGCGCAAAACCGGCGAGATCATTACGGCGATCAAGATACTTCCCACACCGATCTCAAGCGAGAACGATGACGACAAACATTTTATTTCTTTCAGCAATGAAGTGCAAAAATTAAAGCGGGTAAATGAAGTTCCCAACCCGAATGTAGTAAGCATCATCGCATCGGGAATCACCAGCTCAGGCAATCTTCCTTTTATTGAAATGGAATACATCGAAGGAGCTGACCTCGGTGAATTGCTTCAGCCTCCTTATGACCCGGTTTTTACAGTGAAAGAAACGCTGAAAGTCGCTGACCACCTGGCCAATGCGCTGGCACATTGCCACCGCGCGAACATCAAGCATGGAGATATCAAAAGCAACAATGTAAAGTTCAACCAGCGCACGGGTAACTATGTTCTCCTGGATTTTGGACTCTCTGTGATGTCTGATGAGCAACGGCGCACCAGCGTTCGTTATGCAGGGGCTATAGAATTCATGGCCCCGGAGCAAAGTACCGGGGAAACGCTTACTGAAACTGATGTGTACAGTTATGGAATTATCCTGTTTGAACTGCTGACCGGCACCGTTCCCTTTCCCTTGACCAATAAGGGAGAGATGGCGCGCAACGCAGTAATGCTCGCTCATATGGAGAAGCTCCCGCCGGATATCATTACGCTCCGCCAAAACGCCCTGCCCGAAGGCTGGAGCGCCGATAAGCAGCAAAGGGAAATGGAGATCCCCGTATGGCTGCTCAGCATGATCTATAAATGCCTGGAAAAAGACCCTGCCAAACGGTTTAAGAACGGCTGCGAACTGCTGGAATTTATCCAGCGGGGTACCATCAGCGACGAAAGGAAAAGAGCCATTGATCAGTTTACGGAGCAATCAGCAAAGCGGAAGGGAGATGAGCCGGAATTGAGAAAAGAAATACTGCTATTGCAAGCGGCTCTTGCCAAAAAGGAAAACCTCGTCAAAGACCTGCAATATGTGGTTGAAACCCGCGACCGGGAATTGATAGAAGCCCGCGGTTACCTGTCAACAAGGCGTAATGGTGTGTCTAAATCAGTTTTTTTCCTGGTATTTATCGTCGCCCTTGGACTGGCCGGCTTCGCAGCCTATGATAAATTCTACAAGCCGGCTAAGCATGTTCCCGCAGACACGATAACAACTGTTGACAACAAATTACCCGCAGCAACTACCGACGCAGCCAAAACTGATCCCGTTGGCCCGGCTACAGATAACTTAATAAAAAAGCACAAAAAATGGGCTTACAAAAAATCGAATACACCGGTTGTGAATGCTAAAAGGCCGGCTAAAAAAAACACACCGGTTACCGGTTCCGGTAAATACCACCGTCGCCAGGAAGAGACCTATGCGATTCTAAAAGATACCTATTTTTATAACGCTCCCGATACAAGCAAAAGGAGCGATATTTACCTGACGGCTGGTGATGCTACCCTTACGCTGAAGGAGGAAAAGGGCGACTTCCAATACGCGATCTTCATCGATGGGGATGGAAAGCCTATTAAAGGCTGGCTCCTGAAAAAAGATATTAAGCCGGAAACAGATTACTGATGGGTGTATCGACAGTTATTGCTTTTTATTTTGATTGTATAAGAAGAAAAAACACCGGAAGTATAGCAAATAAGATTTTTATTTGCCCATTCACAAAAACTCTTCCTCTATCTTCCAACCACCAAAATCTGGAAAGTGCCTGGTATCATCTTAGGCCTTGCCTGAGGGTTTTTCGGATCTGCAGGCTCAAAGTTGGCAGTTGGTAAAAATAAGGTGCCTGTATTTTAGGGCGGCTTCCAATACGCGATCTTCATCGATGGGGATGGAAAGCCTATTAAAGGCTGGCTCCTGAAAAAAGATATTAAGCCGGAATCAGATTACTGATGTTTGTATCGGAAGTTATTGCTTTTTATTTTGATTGTATAAGAAGAAAAAACACGGAAGTATAGCAAATAAGATTTTTATTTTCCCATTCATAAAAACTCTCTATCTATCTTCCAACAACCAAAATCTGGAAAGTTCCTGGTATCATCTTAGGCCTTGCTTGAGGATTTTTCGGATCGGCAGGCTCAAAGTTGGCAGTTGGTAAAAACAAGGTGCCTGTATTTTTATCAATAGTAATCGTTCTGGCTCCCGGTTTTGTTTTTATCATTCCGAGGCTCACATATTCATTGGCTGATTTTTCCTGGTAAACTGATATCGTTCCCTCTCTTCCGTTGGGAGTAAAAATTAGTTTTTTATTACTGTCAAATGCCACGCCGTCAACTCCATCTCCCATCGGAAGCTTTGCAACAATTTTTCCGTTGTTGGCATCCAGTACGATTAATAGCTTATTATCTGAGCAGGTTGAAAACAACCGGTTGGTTTTTGTATCAATAGTCAATCCTGAAGGGCTTTCTCCCGGCGCTAATGGCCATACTCCGGTTACTTTAAATGTTTTTAAATCCACCACAGCGATCTCACTCTTATCTTCAAGATTTACAAATAATTTTCCTTTGCCGTTGGCAACTGCTTCTTCAGGCTTTCCATCTAATGCAACGGTATGAATTACCTTATTTTTTTGAGGGTCAATAAAAGAAAGATTCTTTCCGTGCCCGTTATTGGTAATAATTGTCCTGGTAAATGGCTCATACATGATCGCATCCGGGTTATCGCCGGTAGTCGCTATTTGTGCGATGATTGCGTTTGTTTTTAAATCAAATACGGTTACGTTATTCAACCTTCCATTGCTGGTATATCCGCGGCCCAATTCATTATCAAAAGCGATACCGTGGACGCCGGTAGTATTAGGTATAACGCCGACAGAATCTCCTGAATTCTCATCGAGAATATTTACCTGTGTGCCGTGAGAGGCGTAAACTTTATGGTTGTTGACCGAAATGTAATCCCAGCCTCCTGGGCTGGCGATGTGAAATATTTTTACAACTTTGTAATCTGTTGCTGTCTGTGCTTCTGTGGTGTTTTGAAAAAACATAAAAGCCAGCACCGCCAATAAATATTTTGATCGCATTGATTTATTTTTTCGGAAAGGTGGAGAATAATTCTGAAGGAAAACTGTAGATAATCTTCAAAGGTTTGAAAAAGATGAAAAAAATACAGCATTTCAATCTGGCTGCGCCTGAAATTTCAAAAGAAGTGATTTGTAATAGAATTTATAAACGCCTTTTTTTATAACAGTAAACAAATAAATTTCGCAAATTCTTATTTCCATTAATCAAATAAAAATAGCGCGGTTTATATTTGTAAAAGCGGTTCGAAGTGGACATTACAGAATTGATGTTTCGCCAGTTGTTCCACTGTTTATTGCCGGATTAAAAAAAACTGAATCATCAAATGGAGCTTATAAAAAAATGGTTGATTACGTTGGCGATAATGAGTGTGCATTTCACCGCGTTATCGCAGGATTCTTTAGTAATTAAATCAGACAATACAAGCCAGAAAGAAGACACCTCCGGCAAACAAATTAACCCGATAAATCCAAAGGCCGACAGCAGCAAGCTGCTAATGAATCCTAAAACTTATTTGATTTTATTGGGGAGCGATCTGAAACAGGAGGTAACCAAACCTTTTCATCTTAAGAAAAAAGATTGGGCAACGCTCGGCGAATTTACAGCCATAACTGTCGCATGCTCATTTGCCGACGAGCCAATACAGCAATCGGCCCTCAGGCTTAAAAGCAAGCAGACAAGTTTAAATGATATCAGTAAAGGTTTATCTGATTTTGGCGGGATATATGAAATTTTTACTGTTGCCGGAATAGGTGCCTATGGACTGATCAGCAGCAATAATAAATTAGTGACTACGACGCTTCTCGCTTCCCAGGCATACATCACAGGTGGCACCATCATGACTCTATTAAAATTTCTTACCGGTCGTACAAGGCCCTCTTATTATCCTGCAGGTGTGGAGGCAGAACCGCGGTTTCTCGGGCCTTTTCACCGAAAGTTAAATGATGCTAATGGAACTAATGAAAACAGCTCGTTCCCTTCCGGGCATGCTACGGTTGCCTTTGCTGTAGCTACAGTTTTTGCAACAGAATACAAGGACAAACCCTGGGTTCCCATAATTTCCTACACTACTGCTTCTCTTATCGGGGCAAGCAGAATTACCGAAAATAAACACTGGATAACCGATGTAATCGTTGGTACCGCTTTAGGATATGTAACAGGAAAACTGGTGGACAAAAATTATAATGAATATGCAAAAACCAAATCAGGCAACGCGCAAAAAAATAAGGTTTCATTTTATCTCAAATACAATTTTAACCATTTAGAACCCGGACTGGTTTATACTTTTAGAAGATAGCCAGGTTTTATCGGTCGTAATTTTTAAAATAATCGCAGAGTCACATTTTCTTAAAACCTGGAATGTTTTTTCGGGTAGAAGCGGATACTTCCGGGATAAGTTTCTGAACTTTCCAAGACATTCAGTTGCTGTATTTCAACAACTGCTATCTTCAGTTTCGCTCCAGAATAGTGATATAAGTTTACAAAATAGTTATGCTTGAACTGATAAACATTTCTTTAAAAGATTTACTTAATCCCGTGTTTTATATTAATCACGGCGGATTATGGATCGTTTTATTCATTATTTTTTCTGAAACCGGTTTAATGATTGGTTTCTTTTTGCCTGGCGACAGTTTGTTATTTGTTTCCGGAATCTACAGCAAAATGCTTATTGCCAGCCTTATACCCGGCGGCGTGGGAAACGATTTTTTGGAAGTGATGTTTTTGTTTTTATTGATCTCGACAGCAGGAGTTGTGGGCAACGAATTGGGTTACTGGTTTGGTTTTAAAACAGGGCCTATACTTTTCAAACGAAAAGATACCTGGCTGTTTAAGAAAAAACATCTTTACCAGGCAAAAGAATTTTATGATAAGCATGGCGGCATAGCCATAGTACTAGCAAGATTTTTGCCTATACTGCGAACTTTTGCTCCTGTTGTAGCCGGCATTGTAAAGATGGATAAGAAGAGTTTTTTGCGCTACAATATTTTGGGCAGTACAGCATGGGTTTTTACTGTGTTGATGGCCGGCCATTATCTTGAAAAATTATTACTGAATAATTTTGGATTTGATCTG
>JAHEZB010000576.1 GCA_023251285.1 Chitinophagaceae bacterium
ATACAGATAATTATTTCCCTGCTCCATTTTCTGTACGAAACCGCGCATTAATGCTGAAATTGACTTACTGGTGGAATGCAAATGTGAGGAAGAAGAAGCATGTGGAGATGTAGTAAAATAAATAAGCGCTATTCCCTCAATTGTCATTTACTTTTAATGATTTGCAAACGATCTTTAACTGCGTTTAATATTAAAAAAAATGCGCGTCAAAAGCGGTCATGGCCGGTTCCAAAACGGTTAATTTTAAAAATGACAAAAACTGACGGCATATTCAGGCGTCAAAAGGAGTTTCTTAATAGTTTATTCCCAAACAAGCTAGCGTCTTTTGAGAAAAAATGCTCCGGAAAAAATAGCCGTTTTATTTCAGGAGATGTTCACCGCAAGTTTAAATAAATTTGATTATTGCTTTCACTATCTCATCAATATCCCCGTCAAAATGGTGGCCACCGGGAAGTATTTCGGTGATGTGCTTAATGGTAATTTTTCCGGGATCAAGTTGCTTGTCATCGCTACTATTTAGAATCACTATTTTTTGATTAGAAATTTTATTTACTTCTGATAAAACGTCCATTCCGCGTCGTCTGCCGGAGCCAAATAGATCCGCGATGTGAATTACAAAATCAGTGCTGCCTGACGAAGCCAGAAGAAAGGAAACTTTTATCTTGTCCGCAATATTTTTTGACAGGCGGTTAAGCACAAAAGGCAATACGTCGGCACCGAAAGAATAGCCAATCAATACAATCTGTTGATTTGGACGCCGTGCCATTTTTTTTGATAGAAAATCACTAATATCTTCTGCCGTTCGTGCAGGTGTTTTTTGGCTCCAGAAATAAGATTTGGAATCCATTGCTTCTATATCAAATCCCTGTTTGTTAAGGGCAGTGCACAATTCACTGGAAAATTTATTAAACCCTCCATCGCCGGAAATATAAAAAATCAAAGGCTTATTGTGCGCGGATGCATCCCATTCTTTTAATGGTAAAGACTGGCCCGCTACAGTTAGCGCTAATATTGAAAAAAAGACAAGTAGTGAAGTTTTCTTATTCATAAATATATTTAGGGTTGCATTACTTTATTTAAGGCAGCCGGCAATTGCAGCAGGTCATAATCCGTATCATACACGAGGTATTTGTCTTCCCAGATGGTGGCATATTTCTCTTTAAAATCGCGCAAGCCCTGGAAATGCCGGAAGCGTTTCAGTTTCTCAGCGGCATATTTAATGATCTGTTCGGCAGGGCTATCCGGTTCTGAAATTCCGGTCATTGGCACTAATCCAAGATTGATGTATTTGCATTTATTTTCTTTTGCATATTCCACCATTTTGATGATCAGCGCATCCATACATCCACCGGGAGCGGCGCCTGTTTTGCGTATCAGATCGTAAGTACATTCTTCCGGAGCATAATCAGGAATAATATTTAAGAACGCAACGACTTTCCCTTCTCCATCTTCAGAAGTAATCACATCCTGCTGAGCAATTTCTTCCGCATTGAACATTCCCTGGGAAAATATTTGTTCATCCTTTCCATAATAGGCAAGCCACTCATCAGAGATTTTTTTGAGCTCAGCAACCAGTTCCGGTGACAAAGGATGACGGTAAATCTTCGTAACAAATCCCTTTTTTTGCAGGCTGTTCATTGCATTTCGTAACGACTTTTTATTTCTTCCTTCCATGGTAAAATTTTCTGCATCCAATATCGCTTCCTGGCCAATGAGTATTTTTTTCTTTCGTAGCTCATTAAACCACAGGATACTATTTTCATCTACCCGGTAGAATGCAACTTTTAATCCCATTTTCCGGCACTGATTATAAAACTCTGCTAATATCTCCGGTTTGTTTTCTTCGGCACACACCGGTTCTTCCAACACAATTGCAAATCCATTTGCAATCCGGTACGCTAAAAATCCATCGCAGACTTCCGAAAAGAAAAGCAGTTTGTCTTTAGATATTTTGAAATAATCTATCGCGGAATTTCCATACTCACTCAATAAAAATTTAGCCCTTTCCCTTCCCGGGCCGCCCGGTTGCTGTACTTTAATGTAAGGTTTGATGAGTGTAAACAACAGGAACGCCCAACTAAAATAACCGAGTAACTGAAAGAACCACAGAAACTGATGGCCGACAGGTGTATGAGGTTGTATCTCTTCACTGCCGTTCATTAGAAAGAATTGAAAGGAATACTGGATGGATTGTTTCCAGGTAAAATCGATGCCAAAAGCGCGCGGATTGATAAAATAAAAACTTACAAAACCAAAGATCAGTACCGACAAAAACACAATGACCACAGATAATAATCCGACACGCACCAGTTTGAAATTGATTTGGATGAGATATTGCTTTCTGCTTAGCAATAATAATACAAGGGTGATGGCAGCAAAAACCGCTTCATAATAATCGAGCGCTTTTGTAAGATTGCCGATAAGCGACAGTACCGACAGGAGGATAGCCAAACGCCAGGCATTTTTCAATCCCTTGAACATATACGCCGACGTGATGAGCAGTACCAGTCCTATAAAAAGAACCAGCGCATTGGAGGCATTAATTGCATCCAAAGGAAGAAACTGGCTTAGTAATTTCAGCCGTGGATGTGATGGAGGCTTTACCACAGAAATAATATTCACGATGCCCAAAGCAAAAATCAAAAGCGCGGGGGCTATCCGGATAAATAATTGCCGCCCTCTCCATGCAAAAGCAAAGATGCCAAGAAGCATCGGCAACCAAAATTCAAATACACGGTATA
>JAHEZB010000577.1 GCA_023251285.1 Chitinophagaceae bacterium
TCAAATTGGTCATATAGGTCATATGTGACTTATTTGACTATTATGACCCATTTAACTGCTTTGACTTATTTGACCTTTTTGCCCTGTTTTTTACGTTTCTTTGCAACCTTACAATTGCTCTACTTATCATGTGGCATAATCTTGGAAAATTTATTCTAAAATACCGTTTACAGCTGTTACTGGTTCTTGCAGCCATCACCGCGTTTATGGCTTATCAAGCAAGCAAGGTGCAATTAAGCTATGATTTCTCCAGGGCAATTCCCATCAATAATTCCAAATACAAAGCATACCAGGAATTTCGAAAACAATTCGGTGAAGATGGAAACCTTCTTGTTATCGGCATACAAACCGATCATTTTTTTAAAGAGAAATTATTTAATGACTATGCTTCGCTTCATCGCAACCTGAAAAAAGTAAAAGGTGTGGTTGATATTATTGCTGTTCCCACAGCAGTTAATCTTATAAAAATTCCGGAAACGGAAAAATTAAAAGCCGATACCATTTTCGCCGACCGGTTACTTACCCAGGCAGAGATTGACAGTGGCGCCAGGACCTTTCTCAATCTTCCTTTTTACCGCCAGCTTTTATACAATCCATCCACACATGCATGGCTGATGGGCGTCCGCATCGACAAAGACCTGATGGCATCCAAAGCCCGCATGGGCATTGTACAGGACATCAGCAAACTTGCGGATGATTTTGGAAAAGCCAATGATCTTACCGTATATAAAAGCGGTTTGCCTCATATCCGCACAGAATTGTCAGCAAGGGTTGTAAAAGAAATGCAGATGTTTATCCTTGCCTCTTTGATCCTTTCTGCTTTTATTTTATTATTATTTTTCCGCAGCTTCAGTGCTATGTGTCTTTCCTTAACCGTTGTTTTACTCGGGGTGATCTGGAGCTTTGCTACCATCCAGTTATTTGGATTTAAAATTAGCATCCTGAATGCACTGATACCTCCTTTGATCGTAGTGATCGGCATCCCCAACTGCATTTATTTTTTCAATAAATTTCATACTAATTATAACGAAACTGGTGATAAGAAAAAATCGCTGATGATGATGGTGGAACGCATGGGGGTTGTAACACTGTTCTGTAACCTGGCAGCTGCCATTGGCTTCGCCGTATTTGCATTTACACAGAGCCAGATCCTGAAAGAATTCGGTATTGTAGCGGGCATTAACATTATTGCTTTATTTTTTATTTCATTAATTTTTATTCCTGCAATACTCAGTTATTTACCCCCGCCAAAAAGCCGGCACACCAAATACCTGGAAAACCCCCAATTGAACCGCTGGCTTGACCGGCTGGAAAGATGGTCGCTTAATCATCGTAAACTCATCTATGCTGTTACGTTCGGCTTTGTTGCATTATCCATTGCAGGCATGTTCAGATTAAAAACGCTGGGTTATATTGTTGACGACCTGCCCAAGTCGGATAAAATATACACTGACCTGCGTTTTTTTGAAACTAATTTCAATGGAGTAATGCCACTGGAAATAGTGGTGGATACCAGGGAAAAAAGGGGCGTGACACGTCATTTCGATAATCTTGTCCGCATCGACTCGCTGTCACAATTTTTGTCTAACCTCAAAGATGTTGGCCGACCTCTCAGCATTACGGATGGGTTAAAATTCGTCAACCAGTCATTTAATGATGGAGACACTACTTACTACAGTATGCCCAGCGAATTTGCACTGCCGGCGCTTTCCAAATATCTCAGTTTTCGCAGGGACAGCAGCAAAAATGCACAGCATCCTTCGGATAAAAATTCATTTGAAAAATTGGCTTCGAGCTTCATGGATAGCACTCTCCAAAAAGCCCGCATCAGTGTGAGCATGAAAGATGTTGGCAGTAAACGGCTACCTGTTATCCTCGACAGCATTACTGTACGGATAAATCAGCTTTTTACCAGGGGCAAGTACAATGTGCAGCTTACCGGCACCAGTGTTACTTTCCTGGAAGGCAGCCGGTACATAATTGATGGACTAAAAGACAGCATACTTTGGGCTTTTTTGCTGATCGCCCTCTGTATGTTTTATCTTTTTCGTTCGGCCCGGATATTGATTTGCTCACTTATTCCAAATATCATCCCGCTGCTGATCACTGCGGGCATTATGGGTTGGGTGGGGATTCCACTAAAACCTTCTACTGTACTGGTTTTCAGTGTTGCGCTTGGTATTGCTATTGATGTAACGATCCGTTTTCTTGTGAATTATAAACAGGAACTACCAGGTAATGATTTTGACAAGAAAAAAACGGTAATTGACACTATACATAACACCGGTATCAGCATCATTTACACTTCTCTAGTATTGATCACAGGCTTTGTTATTTTCTGCTTTAGTGGCTTCGACGGTACCAAGGCCCTGGGTTGGTTAACCTCCCTTACTCTTGTCACGGCCACCTTTACCAACCTGGTATTGCTGCCATCTATTTTAATTTCGGTGATCCGGGTAAAGAAATAGTTGATTTCATTACTTTTACAGCATATTTCATAGATAGTTGGCAACTGGTTTTTAAAGCAGCAAACGGTTCAGCGAAATTGTCCGATATAAGAGTGAAATAAAGGCAAAACATCTGTTAACCGGGTTGTTTTTCAAAAACTGAATGTTTTTTTGAATTTTTTGTT
This sequence comes from Chitinophagaceae bacterium, assembly GCA_023251285.1. Taxonomy (GTDB): domain Bacteria; phylum Bacteroidota; class Bacteroidia; order Chitinophagales; family Chitinophagaceae; genus Ginsengibacter. The sequence goes on from JAHEZB010000577.1 coordinate 2,633, forward strand.
CAAGGTTCTTTAATTTCAAGCCCTCTTTGGTCTCTTCGAAAGGACCAGGTAGGTCTTGATTTCAATTATATACTAAAACTAAATGCTCATGAGAAAATTATTTCTACTC
>JAHEZB010000578.1 GCA_023251285.1 Chitinophagaceae bacterium
GGAACGCTTCAAACGCAACAGGTGCAAATGGAAACCTTTGGCAGAATTCTGCAAGGAGGAAAAGATTGTCTTCCAGGCTACAAAGTGTCTATGCTTGAAATAACCGATGTAGAAGTTTTAAGAAAAAGTAATCAGAAATATCATCCGATTCTTCATTTTTCAGGAAATGAAAAAAGCGTGGTTGAAGGAATTTTATATGAAGTCAGCAATGATGAAATTTCCAGGGCCGACGAGTACGAAGTGGATGATTATAAAAGGGTAGAAGCGGTTTTTACATCCGGGAAAACAGGTTTTATTTATGTAAAGAAATAAATGTCAAAAATTCTTTCGAAACAAAATATTTTTTTCAAAATCCTCAAACGTTTTCAAAGATCATAGCTGCACCTTGTCCGACACCTACACACATAGTTGCAAGCCCATAGTGTGATCCTCTTCGTTGCATTTCATGCAATAATGTTGTGGCAATCCTGGCGCCGCTGCAACCTAATGGATGTCCGAGAGCGATTGAGCCGCCGTTCACATTTACTTTATTAATATCCAAATTCAATTCCTGAATACAGGCAATGGATTGCGAAGCAAAAGCTTCATTCAATTCGATCAGATCCACATCTGAAATGCTCAAGCCCGCTCTTGACAATGCTTTCCTCGTGGCAGCAACCGGCCCGATTCCCATGATTGCCGGATCGACACCTGCAACTGCCATACTTACCACTTTCCCCATGGGTTTCAGATCATACTTTTTTAATGTAGTTTCATTAAGCAACATCAGCATAGCCGCGCCATCATTGATTCCTGAAGAATTTCCTGCCGTAACAGTCCCATCTTTTACAAATGCCGGCCGCAGTTGTGATAATTTTTCTAAAGAGCTTTTTCTCGGATGTTCATCCATTTCAAAAATGATCTTGTCGGTTTTGTTCGGTGTTATTTCTACAGGAATAATTTCATCTTTCCATTTTCCGGCTGCCAGTGCATCGAAATATTTTTGCTGACTTTGAAATGCAAATTCATCCTGCGCCTCGCGTGATATCTTCCATTGCTTTGCTACATTTTCTGCGGTTTCTCCCATTGAATAGGGATAATATTTTTCAGTTAACTTTTTATTGGGAAAACGCCAACCAATCGTCGAATCATACACCTCTGTTTTCCTGCTAAAAGGGCCATCAGATTTCGGCATCACAAAAGGTGCGCGCGTCATACTTTCTACACCACCGGCAAGAAAAATATTCCCGTCACCAACCATGATCGCTCTCGATGCATCCATGATTGCCTGAAGTCCGCTGGCGCACAAACGATTCACAGTATTTGCTGCAACAGAAACCGGCAAACCTGCGAGCAAAGCCGCCATACGAGCCACATTGCGGTTGTCTTCACCTGCCTGGTTAGCATCGCCGGCAATCACGTCTTCGATTTCAATAACATCAATTTTTTCATTTCTTCTGATCAATGCTTTAATGGTATCAGCCAAAAGATCATCTGGACGAATTGTGCTCAAAGCGCCGCCATATCTGCCAATTGCGGTTCTTACCGCATCTACAACATAGACCGTTTCCATTCAATTTTTAATTAAGAAAGTGCAAGATAAAGTCTTTTTAAAAGCTGTGTTTAAAAGAAAGATTGAGAACCTTTGTCCAATTTAACAATAAAACGATTTAACAATAAAACAATTGATTGATCTTTGCAAAATGAATGCTCAAAAAAATATCAGAACGCTGACTTTGGATGAATTGACCGAATATTTTTTGTCCACCGGTGATAAAAATTTCCGCGCAAAGCAGGTGTGGGAATGGATTTGGAAGAAACACGCCCGTAGTTTTGAGGACATGACCAATCTGAGCAAAGAATTGCGTGAGAATCTTTCCAATAATTTTTCTTTACCAGCTTTAAAACATGATCTATCTCAATACAGCAGCGACGGAACGATAAAGAGCCGCTTCAAAACTGTTGATGGAAACCTGGTAGAAGGCGTTTTAATTCCTGTAGAAGACCGGCAGACTGCGTGTGTTTCATCACAAGTTGGATGCAGCCTGGCGTGCAAATTTTGTGCAACAGGTTTTATGGAAAGAAAGCGTAACCTGACGTTCGATGAAATTTATGATGAAGCAGCGTTGCTGAATGAAATGGCTGAAAAGACGTATGGCAAAAAGTTGAGCAACATCGTTTTTATGGGCATGGGCGAGCCGCTGTTGAATTATAAAAATGTTTTGAAAGCGATTGAAAGAATTACTGCGCCTGATGGTCTTGGAATAGGAGCAAGAAGAATTACCGTTTCCACTTCCGGCATTTCAAAAATGATTCGTCAACTTGCCGATGACGGTGTCAAATTTAATCTTGCTTTATCGCTTCACGCAGCCAATGATAAAAAGCGCAGTGAATTGATGCCCATCAATGAAACCAACAACATTGAGTCTTTGATAGAGGCACTGAATTATTTTTATAACAAAACCAAAAACGACATCACGTTTGAATACATTTTATTTAAGAATGAAAATGATTCCTTAAAGGACGCTGATGATCTGATAAAAATTTATCGCAAGGTTCCGTGTCACCTCATTAATGTGATCGAATACAATCCAATTGAAAACGCAGATTATGAAAAGCCTGAGAAAGAAGCCACTCAGCGATTCATGGATTATCTCGCTGCACACCGCGTGAATGTTCGTCTGCGTGTGAGCCGCGGAAAAGATATTGATGCGGCTTGCGGCCAATTGGCAAATAAGGATTTGAAGAAGGTTTTGG
>JAHEZB010000579.1 GCA_023251285.1 Chitinophagaceae bacterium
TTGATGTCGTTATCAAAAATGACAATATCAGCATCTTTTCCAACAGCTATTGATCCTTTCTGCTTGTCGATTTTCATGATCCGGGCAGGTGTCAAGGTCATCATCCTCACTGCTGCAACCAGGAGAACATTTCCTGTTTGGATCATCGTTCTTACCAGCCTGTTTGTAGTGGCTACACTTCCGGCAAATGAAGTACGGTCGGGCAGTTTGGCTACACCATCTTCCACAATTACTTTTAGTCCGTTTTCCCGTGAACCCAAAATACTTTCATGGCTTTGCGTACCTGCAGCGCGCATCGCATCAGTGATCAATGCAATTCTTTCGGTTCCTTTTATTTTATATATCAGCTTTAATAACGGGGCCGGCAAATGAACCCCATCCGCAATTATTTCAACATCAATTTCGTCCATTAAATAAACACTTTCGATCACTCCGGCATAACGGAAAGCATTCCTCCTCGTTACTCCTGACATGGCAGAATAAAAATGAGTGGCAAGGGTATAACCATTTTCAAAAGCTTTTACCACATCTTCATAAACAGCATCTGTGTGAGCGATGGCTGGCAGAATATGATGTGCTTTCAGATATTTACCAAAATCCAAAGCGCCTTCCAACTCAGGTGCGGCGCTCCATCTTACAATAATATCACCGGCTTTTTCAATGATCTCGTTATATTCCTTTTTATCCGGTTTTCGAATGTAACGTGCATCCTGTGCGCCTTTCTGGCTCATTGCAAAATAAGGACCTTCAATGTGCATCCCTAAAAATTGAGCGCCTTTTACATTTTGCTTTGATGCTTTTCTGTAAATATCAAGAATGTGTAACAGGTTTTCCTTTTCAGCTGTAAGCGTTGTGGGCACAAGAGCAGTAGTTCCGTATTGTAAATGCGTTTCTGCAATGGTGAGAAAATCTTCAACGGTACCATCCATAAAATCACTGCCGCCACCGCCATGAACATGGATATCTATGAAGCCGGGAGAAATGAAATTGTTTTCTGCATCAACAATAATATCGGCTTTTGAACTGATTTCTTTATCGCTGATCTCTTTAATAATACCATCTGAAACAAGCAAACTTCCCTTTTCTATTATGGTCTGCGGCGTGATAATTCTTCCATTTATGATTTTCAGTTTTCTCATTAGTTGCACTTCTCAGGTTAGCCGATCATTCAATAAAGACGCAGATTCATTATCAAGAAATAAATAGCAATTGGGATGATTTTGCAAAATGCTTGCAGGGTAACAGTTTGACACCCGTCTCTCCAGTGTATTTTCTACTGCTTTCGCTTTCCTGGCTCCCGGAACCGTACAAACGATCTGTTTGGATAGCATGATCTGTTTCACAGACATACTAATTGCCATTGTTGGCACTTCATTTATTGAACCGAACCAACCTTCATTTACCTGTTGCTGACGGCATTCTTCATCCAGCCTTACTACCAGGTATGCGCCGCGAGTTTCAAAATCTGCCGGAGGATCATTAAACGCCAAATGCCCGTTTTCTCCGATGCCTACTAAAGCAACATCAACCGGTGATTCCGATATAAGCTTTTCCAGGCGCTGGCATTCCTGCCCGGGATCTGCTTCACCGTTGATCAGGTTCACGTTTTCTAATGCCGGCACTTTTTCAATAAACCTTTCCTGCAAATATTTTCTAAAGCTGGCTTTATGAGAAACCGGCAAACCAATATATTCATCTAAATGAAACATGGTAACCTTACTCCAATCAATTCCTTCTTCTTCGGTTAATTGGTTCAACGTTTCAAATTGGCTCGAACCCGTTGCCAGAATGATCGTTGCATGGCCTTTTGATTCAATGGCCTGCCGGATGAGAGAAGCGGCTCTCTTTCCTGCTTCAATGCCTGCTTGTGCAGGATCATTCCTGATGCTTATGAACATGGAAAGATTTTTTTAATCTTGTAAAGTTAGGCGAAGGAGAAGTTTCTGAGAAGTGACGCCTTTCAAAAAGGTGTCACTTCTGTACTAAATGCCTCATGCACTTTTAATTTTGATCACTATTTTCTTATCTGCTTTGTTTCCACCGGTAGTAATGTTGGGCCTGTGTGCAGTACCTGGAAAGAACAGGAAAAAGGTGCCCGGCCTTGCATCATAAATTTTCCCGTCGCCACTATAATGTGCAACATCCTTTGCTTCATTGTAAGGTTCGGTAACTTTTACATCAGCCACGGGCGACACGCCAATTTTCTCTTCTCCCGAAATGACATATTGAAGATCAACGTATTTGCGGTGCGATTCCCAGGCGCTCTTGTCATAATCTTTCGTTGGATCCTGTGTAACTGAAGCATAAACATTCTCCCCATCGATGGGATATTTGCCAGGCGCCAATTTAGACAGATCATGACTCTTTAAAAAGGCAAACGCCTCATCCCAATATTTTTTATTCGCGTGATATTGCCGCGCAAATTCCTGCACGGCCGTTGACGGATGAGGTTGCAATTTTAAACCGCCAAGCCATGCCTTTTGCTTAAACCATTTTTCGTTTTCTTTTTTTGAGCCGGTTGATTGAGCGTTTACCCTCATAATGATTGCAGAAAAAACAAACAGTAACACCAAAAGCGACAATTTTTTCATAAGAAAGTATTTATAAAATTAGTTTGTTACATGCGTGAACTGATGCCGACAACGATTGTAAATGTACAATCTCTTTTCATAAACGTGAACGCTTAATCTTGTTTAACGAAAATACAAAAAGCGGTTATTTGTTTGTTTA
>JAHEZB010000043.1 GCA_023251285.1 Chitinophagaceae bacterium
TTTACAGGCAATAAATGGAAAAACCTCTTTGAAGGTTCTTCCATTGGACATAAACTGATCATACAGTTTCCTGCCGTTACAGCTTCGTCTGTCCGCTTGCGCGTTTTATCCTCCGTAGGTACACCCAAAATTAAAACATTCAGCGCCTTTTATAACCAGGCCCCACTGATTGAAATACCCAAAGTAAAAGACAACTGGAATATCCGGAATATTGGAGAATGGAATTTTGATAAAAACGATTCAGGGGTAAAGAAGTTACAATTAAATATTTCACCATATTGTAAAGACGCACAGGCTTACGAAATTGCTTTTGTAATCGAGAATGATAAAGTAAAAGAAGCACAGTTTTCGTACGATTGGGCACAGACCGGGTTATGGACTGATAATATTCAAAGCGAAAATCGTTTGACAGTAATTAGTAAACACCTGATATTTGACGGAGTGAATGCCGATCAATATCTGCTAAAAGATGAAAAATTTAAAGATCGGATTCACTTCAACCTGACGGGAATAGCACCGAATCTGTTGATTAATGTGACATTGCAAATACCGGAACAATTTAATAAAGGGAAGATTCTGGCATTTATTTTAAGAAAATAACGACCGATGAAAGTTAACCGGATTATCATCTCAGTGCTCCTTTATTTTTGCGCAATAAATACTTACGGTCAGCAGGAAATTAAAATTAATTTAAATAGTGAAGGAAGAGTATTTGAAGGCCTTGGTTCTTTAAGCGCCGGAGCATCAAGCAGATTATTGATAGATTATCCTGAGCCATATAGAAGCCAAATACTTGATTTGCTTTTCAAACCGATGTTTGGTGCCAGCCTGCAACATTTGAAAGTTGAAATTGGTGGTGATATAAATTCAACGTCCGGCGCCGAGCCGAGTCATGCAAGAACAAGAGAAGAGTTATTACTTCCACAAAAATCATTTTATGAACGCGGATATGAATGGTGGCTGATGGAGGAAGCCAAAAAAAGAAATCCTAATATTATGCTTGATTGCCTTGAATGGGGTTTGCCTGGTTGGGTCGGAAACCATCAATTTTATTCTGATGACAATATCCATTATATTATTTCTTTTATAAAGGGTGCAAAGAAATATCACGATTTACAAATGAATTACACGGGAGTGCATAATGAAAGAATGTATGATAAAGCATGGATTAAGAAGCTTCGCTACGCACTAGATACAAGTGGGCTCACAAACGTAAAAATAGTTGCTGCTGATCTGTGCTGTAACGATCAATGGAAGATTGCAGATGATATAATAAAAGATTCTGCACTTAAAAAAGCAGTGGCTGTTATTGGAGATCATTACCCGGAAAAAGATAAAGCATATAACAGCTCAGAAAACGCAAAGAAAACAGGATTACCACTCTGGGACAGTGAAGGAGGGCCGTGGCGTGGCGATTGGGAAGGATTTAAATATCTCGCTAAAATGTTTAACAGGAATTACATCGAAGGTAGAATGACTAAAGATATTACATGGAGTTTGATCACTTCCTACTATGATAACCTGGCACTTCCCAATTCAGGAATGATGAAAGCAAATACTCCCTGGTGCGGAAACTACGACGTTCAACCTGCAGTTTGGGCTTTTGCACATACCACTCAGTTTGTTCAACCCGGCTGGCAATACCTGGATGATGCGTGTGGATATTTAAAAAGCGGTGGAAGTTTCGTTACCTTAAAGTCAGCAGAAAATGCTGGGAGCAATATGAGTATCATCATTGAAACTATGGATGCGAAGTCGCTACAGCCCATTGTAATTAAACTACCTTTAAATTATCCTAAGAAATATTTTTATGTCTGGAAATCTGAGGTTGACCGTCAAGAGTTTGAAAGATTTTCGATGTTAACCATTCATAACAATACGGTTGAACTTACTTTAGATACGAACGCTCTCTATTCAATCACAACCACCCAAGGCCAGCATAAAGGAGCTTTCAAACAAATTCCTCCACACAAGCCATTTCCATTACCTTTTTTTGACGATTTTAATGGATCATCCGTTGGTCAGTCTCCTGCTTATTTTTCGGATCAGGCAGGAGCGTTCGAAGTATCACAGGACAAAAACTCCGAAAATAGATATCTTAAACAAATGGTCACAATGCCGGGAAATGAATGGGAAGGCGACACTTCATTCATAGAAACAGTGATAGGAGACAGCAGTTGGCAAAATTATAGAGTAAGCGCCGATGTGTCTCTGCAGAAAAAAAATACTGCTTATGCTTCAATCATTGGACGCGTAACAGATGTGCACCGGTCTCATAAAATGCCCGAAGGATATTCGTTAAGGCTTTATTCAACCGGGGAATGGCAATTGTTAGCATCTGATTCCCTTATTTCCAAAGGTTTTAGCCCGGTCACAAATAAAAAATGGATTAACCTGAAATTAAAGTTCGATAAAAATGTAATCATCGCTTTTCTTGACAATAAGCAGGTAGTAAAAACATTAAATGATAAATACACTCATGGTATGTGTGGCCTGGGAAGCAGTTACGATCAAAATTTATTCGATAACTTTTCCGTAAAACCCTAATGAAGATTTTACAAGGATATCTAATGAGGTTGAATACCAAAAATAGTTTTATAGTCCCTTTCTAATCCAATACTAAGCACTGTTGGAATTTGACGGGATGTTGTGCATAGCCGTTACTTTTGGCAGGCAGCAGTTGCGTTAATGTTTGCATTCCATAAAACAGTCCTTTTGATGTATTGGCCGACAGCAATACTGTTTGTGGAGTTACTTTTAAAGTATAACCTTCGCCACCAATGGATTTATTTTCGCTTTTATTAATAGCAAGTGAAAAAGATGCTTTAGAAGAACCATTTTTTTCTCCATTATTTTTTCCATTGAACCCATAATTTTCGTGAAGCAATGCTGAAAGAAACGAAGCTACATCTGATGCACTTTTATCAGCGGAAATATTTGCCGTTTCAGGTTTTAATGAAAAATTTCCCTCCTGTAAATTCACCGAAACAGGTTGGGGAATAATAGAAATTTTAGATTGATTATTTTCAGTCTGAGCAAAACCAGGTTTATAAAAAATTACACAGACAAAAAAAGCAAAGAATATTTTTTTCATATTCAATATTTATTCTTAGGATTAAATTGTGTTAGAGAAATAAAATCTATTTATCTTTTTCCACCTTAAACATTTCTGCCGGAATATTTTGCGGTTGGCCTTCCTTCAAAGCATATAATAAACGCAAAGTATATCCTCCACCTCCTTCGATAAAATCAAGTGAAAAATGATGCAGCCCTTTTTCCAAAGCGATTTCACCGCTGCGTTCTATTGCGCTGTGAAGGCCATCATTATTAACCACTTTCTTATTATCAATATATAAAGCGCTGCCATCATCAGAGGTAAGATAAAAACTATAGATAGCCCTTTCAGGCACATCAATATAGCCGCGATATTGCAACCCGAATGATGGTGCTTTTACTTCAGCAGGAACTTCAATATCTTTTACATAAAAGGTATGCGATGGCGCAACTGCCGACATATTTTTTGTACTGTCAAAACTGCCCACATAATAAGTACATTTTAATCCACTTTCCAATGTTCCTGTTACATTTACCGGAGGTGCATACGTTTCCTTTGCATATTCCAAAGAATAGGTATCGCCCCTGTTTCCTGAAGGCGTATAAGCCGCCATCTTTATAGTCTGGGAATGATAAATTTTAAAATGAGCAGGCAAAACCGGCGATTGAAGATTCGGTAATGTTCCATCAGTAGTATAATGAATGATAAGATTTGCCAGAGGCTTTTCAACGCTCAACACAGCGCTGTCAATAAAAACGTTATTATCCGTAAAGCCAGAGAGGTCAGGCAGGCGATAGTGGATTTTCATTTTATCCCACCTATGATACTGGCTTTTCAGGCGCTCCCGGTACGACGAATAATTTCGTGATGAATCCGTCCAGGCTATTTCTGCCATAGCTGTCATTCGCGGCATGGTCATATAATCTGCCCGCTTTTCAGAAGGAACACGTTCTGTCCACAGGCAAGCCTGGATGCCGATAATCCTTTGTTCAGCAGCGCCAGTTAATCCATTCGGAACCGGATTAAAATGATACACATTGTAAAGCGAACTCTTATCCGGAAACTGGTCAAAATACAATGGATTACCGGGAGCCATAATTACTTTGTTACCATTGTTTGCCGCTTCCACAGGCGCTTGTGGCACCCAACCGCGCCAGTACATAATGATAATGCTGGAATCTATTCCGCCTTCCAACACATCATCCCAGGCAATCATTTGTTTCCCGTTTTTATGGAAAAAATTTTCCATTCTCTTATTAAAATAGCTTTGCAATTCTGCTACATTTTTTAACCCTTCTTTGTGCATGATATTTTCACATTCAGAAACGTTTTTCCATGTCGTTTTATCTACTTCATCGCCACCAATATGAACATATTTTGAGGGAAAGAGAGCGAAAATTTCTTTATAAACATTTTGAGCAAATTCATAGGTACTTTCCTTGCAAGGGCACAACGGCACAGAAAAAATTTCTCCCTGTCCCGGCTTTCCTGTGCAGCTCAGCCAGGGAAAGATTTTGATGGCCGCCATCATGTGCCCAGGCATATCCAGTTCGGGAATAATTTGTATATGCCTTGCTGCTGCATATTTTATTAAATCCCGCATTTGGTCCTGGGAATAAAAACCGCCATAAAGTGTTTGTCCATGGCGGTGGATAATATGAGAAGAATCAATTTCAAAATCCGGATTCTCCTTTGCAAGTTTCATGCAGGCAGAATCATTGGAATCAAATGTACGCCACCCGCCCTTTTCAGTAAGTTGCGGATATTTTTTTATCTGGATGCGCCAGCCCTGGTCATCGGTTAAATGAAGATGAAACCTGTTGAGCTTATACAGAGCCATCCGGTCAATAAATTTTTTCAAATAATCAATTGAAAAAAAATGCCGGGATACATCCAAATGCATTCCTCTCCAGCCGTATGCAGGTTTGTCTTTTATTTCTACAGCAGGAATTTTTAATGCTTTATCCGCCGGATTCTGTACAGGCAAAAGTTGCCTGATGGTTTCAATTCCCCAAAATAATCCTGCCGAAGTTCTTGCAGATAGTATCACATTTGAAGAAGTTACCAACAAATGGTAACCTTCTGCGGATTCAATAGAATTATCTGTTTTTAAAATGATGCAGTTGCTGTTCGTCATTTTTGATTGGCGAAGCTTAATGCCGGCAGTTTCCTTTATCAACTGTTCCAAAGCCTTTGCATCCTGAAGGAAACGCTCATTTTGAATAACGACAGAAGTATTTTTGTTGATAACGAAATCTCCGTTTCCCGGAACCAAATGTACGGGATAAGGAATGATGGGATAACGTTCTGATACTGCTTTCGTTTGTGCTACAACGGAAAGTTGGCAAATAAACAAAGCGGCTGTAAAAACGTATCTTAATTTAAACCAAGAAATAGTTATCATTTCCTTTTTTTGAATTGCTATTTTTTGTTTTTTTATAGACAAACATTGTAATGAATCTATTTGACCTTGTCATCCAATAGTGTATAAGCTAGTTAAAATTCCCAAACCTTTTGCTATTCAATATCTCATTTTACATCCATACCTGGAATATTATCCTTGTACTTTTTGATTTGAACATTTAATTCATTGGACATAGAATCCCTTACACTTTTATATTCCGGCTTTCCATAGACATTGTTCAATTCATTCGGATCTTTTTGCAAATCATACAATTCCCAATCGCCGTTTTCATAATAATAAATCAATTTATACCGGTCAGACCTGACACCGATATGCTTGCCAACATTATGTTCACCACCCGATTCATAATAATGATAATACACATATTTACGCCAATCGTCAGGAGTTTTACCTTGCCATATTGGTAACATACTTCTTCCCTGCATGTCAGCCGGAATTGTTACATGAGCCGCATCCAGCAAGGTTTCTCCAATGTCAAGATTCATTACCATATCATTATTTACACTTTCCGGCTTTATCACATCAGGCCATCTAACGATCAGGGGTGTACGAAAAGATTGTTCGTACATAAATCTTTTATCAAACCAGCCATGTTCGCCAAGATAAAATCCCTGGTCAGAGGTGTAGATTACAATGGTATTTTTATCCAGTCCTTTTTCTTTTAGATAATCCATTAAGCGGCCAACGTTATCATCAACAGATTGAATGGTTCGCAGATAATCTTTTATATAACGTTCGTATTTCCAAATGGCTAAATCTTTTCCGGTTAAACGTGCTTTTTTAAAAGCGTCATTTTTAGGAGTATAAGCTGCAATAAACGCTTTTTGTTCATCAGGAGTTAAACGACCAAAAATCCCCATCCAGTTGGAATCCAGCCTTTCCGTTGCTTTAGGGATTCCCAAATTTTCTTTTAAGTCATAATTTGGCGCAAGCCATTTAGAAATCTCCATTTTTTGTTCTTTTACTGCACGGGTTCTAGTAGCATAATCATCAAAAAAAGTAGCAGGAACGGGAATTTTTACGCTGTCAAATTCATGCAGGTACTTGATCGCAGACATCCAGTCGCGGTGCGGTGCTTTATTCCAAACAAGAACACAAAATGGTTTCGAAGTATCGCGATGATTCAGCCAGTTGATCGCTTTATCTGTCGTCAGATCTGTTACATATCCTTCCGCTCTTTTCGTACCGGTAGAATCAATAAAATCAGGATTATAATAGTCACCTTGTCCGGGTAAAATATTCCAAAAATCAAAACCTGTTGGCTTCGACACCAAATGCCATTTGCCTATCATTGCTGTTTGATAACCGGCCTGTTGCAATAGTTTTGGAAACGTATTTTGCGAACCATCAAACACTTCATCACCATTACCTTTAATGCCATTCATGTTACTGTATTTGCCGGTAAGAATTGCCGCGCGGCTTGGTGCGCAAAGAGAATTGTTTACAAAAGCGCAGTTAAACAACATGCCCTCTTTTGCAAGCGCGTCGATATTTGGGGTATGATTCAAACTATCCCCATAAGCGCTGATCGCCTGGTAACCGTGGTCATCGCTCATGATGAAGATGATGTTAGGGAGGGATTCGCTTTTTGTCTCTTGCTTGTTTTTACAGCGAACAAGAAATAAAACCGAAGCAAAAACGAATAGATAGCGAAGGGGGATTTTCATATAAATTGAATTTAAATTAAATTATTTAAGCCGGGCAACTTTTAGTGGTCGTCCAGTACTTTCATTCTGAATTCATAAACTGAAGGTGTTGCATGTTCCTTTTTCATGATTTCTGCAATTTTCTTTACCACATCCGGATGTTCATCAGCTACGTCATGCTGTTCCTGGATGTCATTTTCCAAATCAAATAATTTAATTTTCATATTTCCTTTTAGCATATCAAACCGGATACCTTTCCATTTACCAATTCTCACTGCCTGCTGGCCGCCATATTGCGGAAATTCCCAATAAAGAAAAGGATGTTTTTCCTGCTGCTGCTTGCCTAATAAAGTGGGTAAAATACTTATCCCATCAATGTTCTTTGGTGAATTGATATTGATTGCCTCACATGCAGTTGGTACAAAATCCCAGGTAGCCGTAATCAGATCGCTTTTTGAACCGGCTTTTATCTTCCCCGGCCATGATACAATAAGAGGCTCACGGATACCGCCTTCATATAAAAAACCTTTTCCCCATCCATATTCACTTTTGAAAGGACCGTTGCTATCAAAGAAAGGACAATCAGCTCCGCCTTCATTCGAGGCGCCGTTATCACTTGAAAAAATTATTATGGTATTATCATAAACTCCTGCATCTTTCAAGGCTTGTACGATTTGCCCTACATGCTCATCAAAGAGAGTTATCATGGCAGCATGAGTGGCGCGTGGATAGCGGCATGGCACATAGCTTCCTCCCAAAAATGGTTTTTCGTCTCCAAATTTTTTGTGGTAATAATCCACCAATCGTTGCGGAGCCTGCATGGAAGCATGAGGAAGCGGATCAGGATAATAGAGAAAAAAGGGATGATCCTTGTTCTTTTTTATAAACCTGAGCGCCTCTTTGATAATGAAATCTGGTGCATAATCGTTTTGACGATAAACCGCATAATTTTTAGGATCAAGAGGATCAAGGTTTGCAGGAAATTTAATATTCGGATCCTGTATTTTATTATTTAATGGAACCCTGTAAGTGTCTTCCCATAAGTGTCCCGGGTAATATTGATGATCCTGCCTCTGGCATAAAGAACCATAAAAAAAATCAAACCCCTGGTTATTCGGAAGTCCTACGCTCATTGGGCCTCCTAATCCCCACTTGCCGACAAGTCCTGTGTAGTAGCCGGCTTTCTTCAACACTTTCGCAATAGTAATTGTAGAATCAGGAATTGGTAATTGTCCTTCTAATGACGGATTTTCCTCCATTGCTTTGAAATTCCATACATCCCCGCGCTGCTCCCACTCATCGTTACCGCGAATATAAGCGTGGCCAGAGTTCAGTCCTGTCATCAGGGAATATCTGGAAGGCGCACAAACCGGCATTGCATAAAACTGTGTGAACATCATTCCATTTTTTGCCAATGCATGGAGGTTAGGCGTTTCTATTTTTTTCTGACCATATACACCTACATCCCCATAACCCATATCGTCAGCCAGGATGTAAATAATATTGGGTTTTTTTGATGAGGCATGTTGCGAATAAACCTTTCCGCATGAAAAAATCGAAAGCGACAAAATCATGATAGGAATAATTTTCGACACTTTCATAATGCTTAGTATTTTTAGTTAAATCTGCTAACGATTTTTTTCAAAAACCAATCCCAACCTTTACTTCTAAAACTACATAAATTCAACTTAATTGTGGCCTGAAGTTGGAAAGCCTATTAAAGAAAATAAGAATCTTTAGTATTTGTTTTACTATTATTAGTAAAAACCTTAAGCCACCATTAACAGCTAATACGTTTGAAAAACAAATCTCATCTGCTGTGAACATAAAAAACTTGAATTTAAAGCTGTGTTTTGAAGAGAAGAAATTATAAGAGCGGAAAGTAGCAACTAAGAAAAAAATAGAAGAAAGGGTATTACCTATCAATCACGCTTTTAATTTCTCCACCAACAATTTTACCCGCAACTTCATAATCAAATCCTAATAAAGCTGCTATAGTTTTAGCATATTGAGTTTGGAAGATTTGCTCTTTTGTTTTCATTTCTCCCAAAGGTTTTGTATCCGGGCCCATTGCCATAAACCAGGTTTCATTGCTATGTGGCGTGCCACTTCCATGGTCTGTCCATTGTTGCCCTTCGCCTCTTCCATGATCGGGAACTATAAAAAAGGTAGTATTATTTTTATAAAAGTTATCCTCTTGCATCATATTCCATAGCTTCTCAATCATCGCATCGAGGTTATGAATATCATCCAGGTAACTTTCATATTTTCCTGCATGAGCATATTCGTCGGTATCGCCAAAATCTATGTAAGTGACCTTAGGATAACGGGCATGAATATACGATTTTGCCAGCGCATAAACATTGGCATCCAAACGTTCGTCATCTCCCCAGATTTGAGGAATATAATGTTGCATTTCATTGGCAAGAATTTCAGTTTCAGGTAGGCGATCTGACTT
>JAHEZB010000044.1 GCA_023251285.1 Chitinophagaceae bacterium
ATTTTTATGGTGAATTCAAGGGTATTCCAATCATTCAGGCAGGTAAAAGTAAAAGGCCTTCTTTCGTTTTTCCATTCAGGTAAATTAATTACTATATCTGTTGCCTGGCCCGGTTTGAATGTATAATCGTCCGGCTTGCTTAGCGTAAAGCGTTTTACATTATGTGTTACATTTTTTGCATCTAAGATTTTTACTATGTGCTCTTCGTCCGGATAATTTTCCATAATTAATAATTTAGAAAGTTTAGAAGTGTGATAACATCTTCCTGCAACGATTGTTGCATTCTTTAGAGTAATATCTATAACAAAAGTTACAATCACAGATACCAATCAAAATTACTAGAAAAACTGCACCTAATAAACCGTTGTGAAAGAAGAAGAGGTTTGTGTTACATTCCTATAGAAAAACAGAAAATCGGGTTATTTGTTTTTTTGCTGTAATTATTTGTTTTCTACTTCTAAATTTTATCGAACATGTTTTATTTAAAAAAAAAAGATATTTCCTTTATCAGTTTTTTTCGCCGACATTGAGCAAAAAGTCTCGTAGAAAGTTAAATAAGTAAAACAAATATGTGTCAAATTATGTGTTTTTATTCCTTAAACTATCTAGATTTGATTTAAATTTAATTATATGAAAAAAATTAATTTAAGTAATTCAGCGCCTTTTATCATTTTAATAATAGTAGCAGTATTAGCTTTATTTGTTCCTTCTTTTGCTACCTTTAATGATTTAGGAAAATATAATTCAGCCGACATTGCATGGATTCTGGTCGCTACAGCACTTGTTTTTTTAATGACTCCGGGCCTCGCATTTTTTTATGGTGGAATGGTTCACCGCAAAAACGTTCTGTCCACCATGATCAAAAGTTTTGTAGCTGCCGGTGTAGTCAGCGTTTTATGGATCACGGTTGGTTATAGTCTTGCATTTGGCGATTCAATCGGTGGCTTTATTGGAAATCCATTCACCCATCTTTTTTTTAAAGGCGTAAGCGCAGGAGCACCATGGAGTTTGGCGCCAACCATTCCACTGATGCTATTTGCACTTTTTCAATTAATGTTTGCTATCATCACTCCGAGCCTGGTTGTAGGCGCCGTTGCCGAACGAACCCGTTTTTCTTCGTACCTGCTTTTTATCGTTATGTTTAGCCTTTTTGTGTATGCACCAATTGCGCATTGGACATGGAATCCAAAAGGATTTTTATTCAAAATGGGGATTCTTGATTTTGCCGGTGGAACTGTTGTTCATATTTCTGCTGGTTGCGCTGCACTTGCCGGAGCTTTGGTTTTAAAAAGAAGAAAAGTTCACCGCGAACATAAAGAAATTCCACCAGCTAATATTCCTTATGTTTTGATTGGAACCGGATTGCTTTGGTTTGGATGGTTTGGTTTCAATGCCGGATCTGCTTTAGCCGCAAATTCTTTAGCTGTTTCTGCATTTGCAACTACAAATACCGCCGCGGCCGCTGCAGGTTTGTCCTGGATGTTTTTTGATATTTTGAAAGGAAAAAAACCTTCCGTTCTTGGTTTTTGTATTGGTGCAGTTGTAGGCCTTGTCGCTATTACGCCAGCCGCAGGTTTTGTTGCCATTCCACAAAGTATTTTTATTGGCGTTGTAGCAGCCATTATTTCAAACGTGGCGGTGTACTATCGTTCTAAATCCAAACTGGACGATACGCTGGATGTTTTTCCCTGCCATGTAATTGGTGGAATTGTTGGCATGATCATGACCGGCATTTTTGCATCAAAAACAATAAACGCAACCGGAAATAACGGATTGTTTTACGGAAATCCTGAATTCTTTTTTACCCAATTAAAAGGATTGGGAATTGTAGTAGCATATAGCTTTTCAGCGTCTTATGGTATTTTTAAATTTATTAATTGGGTAATGCCAATGAGAGTAAGCGAAGCAGATGAAGAAATGGGATTGGACGCTTCACAGCATGATGAAAAATATTTACAAGGGACTTTATTGGTTAAGCAAGAAGGTTCTATAATTGAACAAGAAGTTGGATTAGATTCTTCTTTAACAAGAGAAATGCAAAGTACCCTATTGGAAAACGAGCTGCATTCGTGAGGATCAGGATTCAAATGTTTATAGGAAAATGATAAGACAATCACCGGTTCTTTCAATATAACAGAAAAGGGAATAGCTGAAAAAATTAACTTCTGAGAAAAGTTAACACGCTACTCCCTTTCCATTTTTAAACTTTAATTCCATAACAATGTTAAGAAAAATTTTCTTAGGAATACTCCTGTTTTTTGTTTGTTCCTCCTCTGATGCGCAAAGCGATTCTGTAAAATCAGCAGATCCTGGTTCTGATACAACATCAAAACCATCGTTTTCAATTACCGGCGCTGTAGATGCTTATTACCGGTACGACTTTAATGATCCGGTAGACAAGCCATACAATAGTTTCACCAGTTTTACAAAAACACAAAATTCATTTGCATTAGGAATGGCGAATGTGAAATTTGAGTTGCAAACAAAAAAAACTGATGTGGTTGCAGACCTTGGTTTTGGACCAAGAGAAGAAGAATTTGCCTATAATGATGAAGGAATTTCACAGGCGATAAAACAGTTGTATATATCCTATTTGCCGAATTCATGGCTAAAATTAACTGCCGGAACATGGGCTACGCATTTGAATTATGAATTGGCCGATGCATTTGCGAATCGTAATTACAGTATGAGTTATTATTTTACTTATGGCCCTTTTTCTCACACTGGAATCAAAGCAGATTTTGCTGTAAGTAAAAAAACGGCATTTATGATTGGCGTTGCAAACGCAACCGATTACAGGCTTCCGCCTGATCGGCAAATCAATAAGAAGTATTTGCTCGCTCAATTTACTTATAACCCAAATGATCAGTTGCAATTGATGATGAATTATGTAGCCGGCCAAGCTCCTGATTCTTCAAAATCCTGCATCGGTAATGTAATTATTACTGATAAGATTTCTTCTAAATTTAATGTCGTTTACAATGGTATTCTCGCAAATGTGAAACAATGGGATGGAGTAAAAAACATGAAAACCAAAACCTGGTGGGGATCGGCATTTTATTTTAATTATGATCCTGAAAGCTGGTTTGGTCTAACACTTCGCACCGAATATTTTAATGATCATCAGCAATTAAATCTTTATGCAGAACTGCCTTCCGGCGGAAGTGTTTTGTCAAATACTTTGTCAGCAAATTTCAAAGTTGAAGGTCTCACATTTATTCCTGAATTCAGATTCGATCATGCCAACGTACCTCTTTTTGTAAAAAAATCAGGGGAAATAATTCGAGACGATGCAAGTTGTATCCTGGCAGTAGTTTATAAATTTTAAAAATAATTTTTAATGAAAATGAGTGGCCTGAATTTATAAAAACAAAAACAGGAAATGGCAATATTTGTTTGTTTATTGCAGGGGAATCGCAACGGCTTCATCCAGTTGTTTTTCCATTTTTAATAAGGATTCTAAAACTTCATTGCTTATAATGCCGGAACTATTTTCTTTTAACTGAGTGGCATACCAAATCAGCACCATAGAAATATAATCCTGCATATCCTTTCCGGCAAACTGGGTGCGGAATTCGACGATTTTTTCATTGATGGTTTTCAAAACTTTGCGCACGGTTTCTTCATCTGAAGGCAGAATTTTTATCCGGTAACTTCTGTCTCCAATGATAATATTTAATGGAATCAATTCATCCTTAGGCATAGTTATTTATTTAAAATGCCAATGCATTTATCAATAGAACGAATGTAGCGGTTGATATTTTTTTCAAAATCTATTTTTTCTTTTCCTTCCAATTGTCCTGCAGATGTTTTTAAAATATTTACCTGCTGTTGCAATTGCTCCGTTTTTTCCAGCAATGTTTTTTCACTCATTTTAAAAGCCTGATTTTCTTTTTTCAGTTGTTCATTTTCTTTTAAAAGCAACGCATGTTTTTTCAATAGCAATTGCAGCTTCGACTGAATATTTTTTACATGAAAGTCAATGGAGTCAGGCATTACGACGAATTATGGCATTCAGTTTATTTTCAAGATTGGAAATGATTTTATTCATCATTGTTTCTATTTCATCATCGGTCATGGTTTTCTCTTTGTCAAGAAAAGTGAAATTTATGGCAAGTGATTTTTTATTTTCTCCGAGTTTTTCATTTTCAAAAACATCAAACAATTGAATATTTTTTAGCTTTTTAATATGCAAAGACTTTACCACATTTTCAATCTCTGCATAAGAAATATTTTTATCTATCAGGATAGAAAGGTCTCTTTGCACCTGTGGAAATTTGGAAATCGGTTCAAAAGAAATATCGGCGTTATTAGTAAAAGAAATTAATTTGTCCCAGTCAATACAAAGAAAATATACCGGTTGTTTGATGGAGAAGCTTTCAAGTTTCGGTTTCTTCACACTTCCGATAAATCCAATATTTACGTCTTTTACAGCCGAAATTAAACATTCGTTTAATTCTTCATTTTCAGCAATTTTAAATTCATAATTTTGAATTCCTGCAAGAGAAAAAATTGCTTCTGCAATTCCTTTTACAAAATAAATATCAATTTTTTTTGCCACCGAATTCCAGTTCAATTCATTTTTATTCCCGGTAAAATACAATGCAAGATTTTGCTTTTCATGATAGTCATTTTCAATTTTAGAATAAGTTTTTCCAAATTCAAAAAACAGGAGATTACTATTTTTTCGATTAAGATTATAGGATATACATTCCAATCCGGTTGGCAACATAGAAGGGCGCATTACATTTAATCCTTCGCTGAGGCTATTGATGATTTTTACAGTTGTAGCGAGTGTTTCATCGTTAAAGTATTTACTGTTTGTAATAGAATTGGTAAAGATTTCATGAAAGCCATTTCCGGTGAGCCATCCAATTATTCTTTCTTTTTCCAAAGCATTTTTTAAACCGGTATCTATCGCCGGCGCCATATTGATGGTAGTTGGAATTTCAATATTATCCAATCCATCAATGCGCATTATTTCTTCTATCACATCTGCCGGAATGGAGATGTCGGGATTGCTGAAAGGAACTGCTACCTGTATATTATCTATGCCTTCTCTTACAATTGTAAAATTTAAAGAGGTCAAAATATTTTTAACCGTGTCCGGATGATAATTTTTTCCACTGATTTTTTTCAAATAATGATTGGATAAAGAAATTTCTTTTTTCTTTCGCGGTACCGGATAGACGTCTGTTATTTCTGAAGAAATTTTTCCACCTGCAATCTCTTTAACCAGCATCGCAGCTCGTTTCAGCACTTCAACAGTAAGGCTGATGTTGATTCCTTTTTCAAACCGAACTGCTGCTTCTGTTCTTAAATTATGGAGAAGCATTGACTTTCTGATAGAAGCGGGATTAAAAACCGCGCTCTCTAAAAAAATGTTTGTTGTGGAAGAAGAAACGCCGCTGTTCAAACCTCCAAAAACACCCGCAATGCACATCGGTTCATTGTCTCCATTGCAAATCATGATGTCGTTTTTGCTCAGCTTTCGTTCTTTTTCATCCAGTGTAATAAAAGGGGTACCTTCCGGAAGCGTTTCTACAATTACTTTATCACCTTTTATTTTATCTAAATCAAATGCGTGCAGCGGTTGACCGGTCTCATGCAAAATGAAATTGGTAATATCTACAATATTATTAACTGGCCGAAGTCCGATACTTTTCAGTTTATTTTTCAGCCATTCCGGGGATTCTGCCACCGTAATTCCGGAAATACTAACGCCGGCATACCGTTCACAATATGCGTGATCTTTAATTTCTATCTCTACATTTTTAGAATGGTTGTCGGCTTTAAATTTATTATTAAAAGGCGAAACCGGTTTGGCTGTTTTGTTATAATGATGCGAAATATAGGCACACACATCTTTAGCAACACCTATGTGGCTCATGGCATCCATCCTGTTTGGAGTAAGCCCGATTTCGAAGATCCAATCATTATATAAATTATAATATTCTTTCGCTGCCATTCCCGCTGTCGCATTTCCAGGCAAAACAATAATTCCCTCATGGCTGTTTCCTAATCCAATCTCATCTTCCGCACACAACATACCATTACTCTCCACCCCACGGATCTTGGCTTTTTTTATGGTAAATGATTCGCCGGAAACCGGGTACAATTGGGTGCCCGCAGGTGCCACAATTACTTTTTGTCCGGCAGCTACATTTGAAGCGCCGCACACAATCTGCAACGTTTCTCCGTGGCCATTAGATACGCTGGTTATTTTTAATTTGTCAGCGTCGGGATGTTTTTCACTGCTCAAAACTTCTCCGATGAGTAATCCTTCCAAACCATTTCTAACCTGTTCGTATTTTTCCAGATTTTCAACCTCAAGCCCGACAGAAGTGAGGATTTCGGCAATTTTTTGTGGGTTGCCAATTATTTTCGATAGATCTTCATCGATGGGCAAATATTCTATCAGCCAATTGTAACTAATCTTCATGTAATTATTTCTAAAAGCTCATTTAATTTTCAAGAATGCCAAAAATAAGAAAGAAGAAGATAGAAATTTCCGCTTTATGTTTTACAACATATGTGGATGCTGCATTTCAGTCAAAAATTAGTATTTTTTTGTTCTAATAAAACAAATTATTCTCTAACCGTACTTAATGTTTTTTAATGATAAAGGCCAAAAAAATAGTGAATTATTTTCTTCACAGCGAATGTGCATTTAACAATTAAAAAATGGGAGATTTTTTTTATTTTGTTGAAAAGCCTAAAAATAATGTTGATAACTTCGCAATTACTGTGAATTCAAGGTGAAATGGGTCTGCATAAATATAGGGGGAAAACAATTTCTTTTAATCGCTTTTTGTCCTTTACCTTAGCCGCCCGCTTCTAAAATTGGAAGATGGAATTTACTAAAATTTAAAAAATTGCTCTTAGCGGAGAAAATTAAAAATGGAGCTCAGCAACATCAATAAAGACCGTAAATTCAGGAGAAAAACAGGTTCTCTTGAACTCGGCACCATGGCATTTGGGAAAGTGCCGCCGCAGGCCAAAGAGTTGGAAGAAGCGGTTCTCGGAGCAATCATGCTCGAGAAAAATGCGTTTGATGTAATCGTTGAAATCCTCACGCCTGAATGTTTTTATATAGATGCCCATCAGCGCATTTTCAGGACGATGCAGGGATTGCAACAAAAAAATTCACCGATAGATTTATTAACGGTTGTTGAAGAATTAAAATTTCGCGAGGAACTCGATTTAATTGGTGGCCCTTTTTATGTAACCAAATTAACCAACGCCGTTTTTTCTTCTGCAAACATTGAAATTCATGCAAGAATCATTCTTCAAAAATTTATTCAAAGAGAATTAATAAAAATCAGCAGTGAAATTATTGGCGACGCTTATGAAGACAGCACCGATGTTTTTGAATTGCTGGATATGGCAGAATCAAAATTGTTTGATATTACTAATAAACATCTGAAAAGAGATTATGCAAGCATCGATTCTGTCTTGGTAAAAACGATTCAGCGTATTGAAGATCTCAGAACGCGACAGGATGAAATTACGGGTGTGCCAACCGGTTTTTCTTCCATTGATCGGGTAACTTATGGCTGGCAACCGAGCGATTTGATCGTTCTGGCAGCACGTCCTTCTGTTGGTAAAACGGCCTTTGCTTTGAACCTGGCGCGCAATGCGGCGCTTCATCCTACAAAACCTACAGCGGTGGGTTTCTTTTCGCTGGAAATGAGTGCGAGCCAGCTTGTGCAAAGAATTTTAAGTGCAGAAAGCGGAATTCTCCTGGAAAAAATTGCGCGTGGAAAACTCGAACAACATGAGATGGAAGAGCTGTATAAAAAAGGAATTAACCGGCTTTCCTCTGCGCCGATCCATATTGACGACACCGCAGCTTTGAATATTTTTGAATTGCGCGCGAAGTGCAGAAGATTGAAAAATAAACACAATGTCGGGTTGATTATCATCGACTATTTGCAACTGATGAGTGGCACCGGTGAAAACCGCAATGCAAATCGTGAACAGGAAATCAGCCGTATTTCACGCGATTTAAAAGGTCTTGCAAAAGAATTACAGGTTCCAATCATCGCACTCAGCCAGTTGAGCCGTGAAGTAGAAAAAAGAAAAGAAGGAAGTAAAATTCCGCAATTGAGCGATTTACGCGAGTCCGGAGCCATCGAGCAGGATGCCGATATGGTTGTATTTCTGTACCGTCCGGAGTATCATGATATTCATGCCAATGAAAACGGTGAATCTACCAAAGGCGAAACACAAATAAGAATTGCAAAACATAGAAATGGCCAATTGGAAACAATTAATTTAAAAGCATTATTGCACATTCAGAAGTTTGTGGAAATGGACGATAATGATTTTGGCAACAGTCTGCCTCCCGGCAATTTCAGACCGGTAAAAGATCTCGATGGAAGCGGTGGAGCAAAACTTTATTTCCAGGCGGGAAGCAAGATGAACCATGAAGAATTTGATGAAGATGCGCCATTTTAATTAACCATCCCAGGCTATTTACTTTTAATTTTTTCTGAATTTTTCAAGTAAAATATCAATGGCTGTTCCCTTTTTTTTTGAAGAAAATTTACCTCTTTCCAACGATTTTATTTTGAGTGAAGAAACATCGAAACACGTTTCACAGGTGTTGCGAATGAAAGAAGGTGAAGAAATAAGGGTTACTAACGGTAAGGGACAAATGATCATTGCTGAAATAATTTTACCCGATAAGAAAAAGACGAAAGTAAAAACAATCCGAAAACTATTTTCAGAATCGCCAAAATCGAAAATAAGCATTGCGATTTCATTAATTAAAAGTACAAACCGTTTTGAATGGTTTGCAGAAAAGGCAACAGAAATAGGTGTTTCAGCAATTATTCCGATGATTTGTAAGCGTTCAGAAAAAACGCATTTCCGGAAAGAAAGAATTCGTTCTATTTTAATAAGTGCCATGCTGCAAAGCCAACAATCGTGGCTGCCGGAATTATCAGATCCGGTAAAGTTTTCAGATTTACTGAAGAATGAACAGCAGGAGCAAAAGTTTATTGCTCATTGCCTTCCTGAGGAGAAAAAGGAATTAAAAGATGTATCAACAAAAGCCATTTCAAAAATAATTTTAATTGGTCCGGAAGGCGATTTTACAGAAGAAGAAATTCAACAAGCTATTCAGCATACTTATATTCCTATAAGTCTCGGCGATACCAGATTGAGAACAGAAACAGCTGGAATGGTAGCTGCGGTTTTATTGAAATAAAAATAAGAATTACCGGTATTTCTTTGTTTACCGGCTTCTCTTTTCAATGCTGTTTTTTATCAGAAAAAAACGCTGCTTATTATTTTAGGTTCTTTGTGAAAAATAGTGGAAACAAAAGAACATAATAAGGTTGATTCATCTGCTGCGCTTATTATTACTAAGGTCAATAAGGTTCTAATCATACGGTTTTTAGAAAAGCTGGAATGTAACCTTATTACCATAGTAACAGAATGGCAAAATCTCTAATTTACCTTATTACCTTCAATGATGAGAAAACGCTGCATTGGTGAGTAACTTTTTTTATATTTTTTTATTTTCTTTTCGATAATGTTATTTATTTAATGTCAGTGTATTTAATGAAAAAGCACA
>JAHEZB010000580.1 GCA_023251285.1 Chitinophagaceae bacterium
TCTCTTCCGTATTTAATCGGTTCAGAATTGAAAAAAGATTATGCGGGCGACTTCAAATATATCTGTATGTCTTCGTGGAATAATCAACACATCATAAAGTCCGGAGATAAAATGGTTACACAAAGCGGCAGTTTTATGGAACCGTCAATAACTGAAATGCTTTCCTTAAAAATGATCAAAGGTGAAAGAAGTGCTTTAAAAGATTACAATTCGGTATTACTTTCCTCATCTGCAGCAAAAGCTATTTTTGGTCCTGCCGACCCGATGAATCAATTTCTTAAAATTGATAATAAATTCAATGTAAAGGTAGAAGGCGTTTACGAGGATTTACCTTACAACTCAAGCTATAGAGATCTTTCTTTCATAGCTCCATGGCAGTTATACATAGATAATAATAACTGGTCGGAAAAGGCTACCAATCCCTGGCGCAACAATTCTTTCCAGGCTCTGGTGCAAATTGCTGATAATGCTGAGATGCAAAAGGTTTCAGAAAAAATAAAAGATTCAAAGCTGAAAAATGTCACACCCGCTGATGCTGCATTTAAGCCTGTGGTTTTTTTACTGCCAATGAGCAAATGGCATCTGTATTCAGAATTTAAAAATGGCATTAATGTAGGTGGAAGAATTGAGTTTGTCTGGTTATTTGGAATGATTGGCTTTTTTGTTTTGCTTCTTGCCTGTATCAATTTTATGAATCTGAGCACAGCCAGGTCGGAGAAGCGAGCTAAAGAAGTAGGCATCAATCACTATTGGTTACTTTTTTTTCCTTTGCTTTGTCTCTCCTGCTTGTTCAAATTATTCTGCCGGAATTTAACCTGGTTGCTGATAAAAAGATTGAAATTCCATGGACAAATCCTTTTTTCTGGAGTTTCGGAATTTTATTTACCATAATTACAGGACTTATCGCCGGAAGCTACCCGGCATTATATTTATCTTCATTCAAACCTGTAAAAGTTCTGAAAGGAACTTTTCGTGTAGGCCGGTTTGCTTCTCTTCCACGGAAAGTATTGGTAGTACTGCAATTCACAATATCAGTAATTTTAATTATTGGAACCATCGTTATTTTTAACCAGATACAATTTGCCAAAAACCGCCCTGTCGGATACAGTCGCGACGGATTGGTAACTGTCCCGATGACTACAGACGATATTCACAAACATTTTGAAGCCGTAAGCACTGAATTAAAAAATTCAGGAGCAGTTTCTGAAATGGCTGAATCATCAAGCTCAACCACTTATGTGGATGAAACAGATAATGGATTTACATGGCAGGGAAAAGATCCTTCATTGCAGGGAGATTTCGGAGTTGTTTACGTTTCAAGAGATTTTGGAAAAACGATAGGATGGAAATTTAAAGAAGGGCGTGATTTTTCTAAAGAATTTCCAACAGATTCATCGGGAATCATTTTGAATGAAGCTGCTGCAAAATTTATGAACATTAAAAATCCCGTTGGAAAAACTATCGATTGGGATGGGAATCTTTATCATGTAATAGGCGTGGTGAAGGATATGGTCATGCAATCACCTTACGAACCGGTTTTCAGAACCGTATTCGTTACCAACAAAGATCCACAGCAGCTTATAGATATACGCGTAAGTCCTTCTGCAAATATGCATGATGCGATCGCAAAAATTGGCTCTGTTTTCCGCAAATACAGTCCTGATCAGCCATTTGATTACCATTTTGTGGATGAAGAGTACGCAAAAAAATTTGGTGATGAGGAACGGATTGGAAAGCTGACAAGCTTCTTTGCCATCCTTGCCATTTTCATTTCATGCCTTGGATTATTCGGCATGGCCTCTTTCATGGCAGAGCAAAGAGTAAAAGAAATCGGCGTGCGAAAAGTTTTGGGCGCGACTGTATTCAATCTATGGAAGTTAATGTCGAAAGATTTTATCATACTGGTATTTGTTTCACTTTTGATAGCAATGCCGGTTGCGTATTATTTCATGCATAACTGGTTGCAGAATTATCAATACCGCACCAACCTGGCCTGGTGGATTTTTGCTTCAGCTGGTATGGGCGCATTACTTATTACATTAGTTACTGTGAGTTACCAGGCAATTAAAGCAGCACTGGCAAACCCGGTGAAAAGTTTGAGAAGTGAATAAATTTAATTAGCTCATGTGCTAATTAAGAAATAGGAATTTGAATTATTTGTTGCTTTACTATAAAGTAACAGTCTCGCCTAAACGAAAATAAAATGTTTAAAAACTTTTTCAAAATAACCGGACGAAACCTGCAGAAAAATAACGGCTAAAGTTTATTAAACATTTTTGGTTTAGCGATTGGGGTCGAATGCGCAGGATTAATTTTTTTATGGGTGCAGGATGAGTTGAACTGGGATCAATTCAATACAAAAAAAGACGGATTGTATTGCATAAGAGAAAACTGTGTCAATGGCCGGCGTCTTCAGCGGCCGTCTCAGTGGACATCGTAATTCTCATACAGAATTGAACGAAGTTATTTCCGGACGATAACGATCAAAAAGTGGAACACCAACAGTAATGAAAAATTTGCCCAACATTTTTACAAAAGACCGCTATTGTAACAACTGTTCCATTTTCTTTACCTCACCCTGATTTCCAGCTTTCAATGGAATATCTATCTCTATTTCGCAGCCATTGCCAGGAGAAGAAAAAACATCGAGCTTGCCACAAAATAATTGTGCACGTCTTTTCATATTTGACAAACCAATGCCACCTTTTACGGCATTTACATCAAATCC
>JAHEZB010000581.1 GCA_023251285.1 Chitinophagaceae bacterium
ATGGGATTTTTGGAAGAAGCAATCAATGCGCGGACTATTTTGATCTCTTTAATGTATGCCAATAATGAAACAGGAGTTATACAACCAGTAAAAGAAATTGCCGCCGTTGCAAAAAAAAATGGCGTGTTATTTTTTTCAGATGCCACACAGGCAGTGGGCAAAATTCCGGTAGATGTAATAAAAGATGGCATTGATTTAATGTCTTTTTCAGCACACAAAATGTACGGCCCCAAAGGTGCAGGGGCATTATATGTGCGACGCAAAAATCCACGGGTAAGAATTGCAGCACAAATGGATGGTGGTGGCCATGAAAGAGGCATGCGAAGCGGTACATTGAATGTCCCGGGAATTGTTGGTTTTGGAAAAGCCTGTGAATTAGCCAGAATTGAAATGAAAAAAGATGGAGAAAGAATGTGTAAACTGCGCAATAAACTGGAAGCAGAATTATCAAAAACAGCAGGCGCTTTTATAAATGGAAATACAGAACACAGGTTGCCAAATGTAAGTAACATGAGTTTTGAAAGTGTAAATAGTGTTGATCTCATTTCTCAACTCAACAAAAATATTGCATTGAGTTCCGGCTCTGCCTGTACTTCAGGAACCAATGAACCGTCCTATGTTTTAAAATCGATGGGATTGACCGACGAGATGGCGCGTTCATCTTTAAGATTCGGCCTCGGAAGATTTACAACAGAAGAAGAAATTGATTATACCATTCAGCAGTTAATCAATTTGATAAATAAATAATTTGCTAAGATTACGTGATAAACAAATGTTTTTTAAGAACGTTAGCCGTTGCAACAAACAAATAAATAAACAGTATTTCTTTTTTATTTATTAAAAAAAAGCATTTTTATTTTTGGTAAAAAGATAATACAACCAATAATAAAAGAAATAATTGCAGATAATAAGACCGCGGAAGCTGCCATATCCTTTACCTTTTTTATAGTGAGATTAAAATCAGGGCAAACCAAATCACAAAGTTTCTCAATGGCAGAGTTGATAATTTCAAAACTTAAAACCATTGCAAAGCAAAGCAAAATAAGGATCCATTCTGTTTGATCTAAATTAAAGAAAAATCCTGCTATTATCATCAAAATTGCAACGACATATTGTATCCTGAAATTTTTTTCATGAAGAATGCAATCTCTCAAGCCGTGAAATGCATTTACAAATGATTCGGTCACTCTCATAAAATCATTTTGAAATTTTTAAAATCATTTTACAAATCTGACACCACTTTTTTTATTGAATCACACGCTTTCAAAATTTCATCTTCAGAAATAATTAATGGTGGTACGATCCGCAAACACTGTGATGCAAATAAAAACCAATCAGAAAAAACACCTTCTTCCAACAGTTCATCAATCACTTTTTTATTTTGCTCAAAGCTCTCAAACTCCAGCGCAATCATCAATCCGCGGCTTCTGATATCTTTTATTTTTCGATGATGAAGATTATCAAGAAACAATTTTTCTTTTGCAAAAACTTTTTCAATGAGATTTTCTTCTAATAAAAACTGCATGGCAGCATTTCCCGCAGCACAACAAACCGGATTGCCGCCAAAGGTATTAATGTGACCCAAAACAGGATCATTCGTGAATGAGTCCATAATTTTTTTATCGGCCATAAAAGCACCTAATGGTAATCCACCGCCTAATGCCTTACCCAATAATAATACATCAGGAACAACATCAAATTGCTCAAATGCCCAAAGTGTTCCATTCCTTCCAAAGCCGCATTGAATTTCATCAAGCACCAATAAAGTTCCGGTATCTGTGCATTTTTTTCTAAGCGCCTGCAGCCATTTTTTTTCAGGAATAATTACGCCTGCTTCAGCCTGTATCGTTTCTGCAATTACACAGGCTGTATTTGTTGTAATGAATTGAAGCGCGTCAAAAGAATCATAATCCAGGTGCAGGATATCGGGCAATAAAGGACGAAAGGCATTCCGCCAATATTCATCGCCAATGATGCTCAGTGAACCCTGTGTACTTCCGTGATACGAATTTTTAAAAGCAGCAATTTGGGTTCTTCCTGTAAAACGTTTTGCCAGTTTCATGGCGCCTTCTGTGGCTTCCGTTCCTGAAGCTGTAAAAAAAACAGAATTTAGAGAAGATGGTAAATTTTCAGTGAGCAATTTTGCATACGCAGTTTGTGGTGATAAAACCAGTTCGCCATTCACCATCACATGCATAAAATTTTCTGCCTGTTTTTTTATTGCCTCAATTACCTTTTGATTTCCGTGTCCTACGTTGCAAACGCTGATGCCGCCAATGAGATCAATGTATCCTTTCCCGTTAATATCGAAAAGCTTGCTACCGCTGGCTTTCACGATTTCCAATGCAAGCGGCTCAGGAGATGTTTGCCCAATGTGATTTAGAAATATCTGGCGATTAGTCATTTTGATTTCAGTACTGTTCTTCAAGCATACATCAATTTTCCTTTTGGTTGAGGAATTTCACGTCCTAATTCTTTAGCTGTTTCTATCCATTCCTGGATCACTATTTCGACATTTTTTACAACATCAGAATAACTATTTCCGTCAGCCATACAGCCTGATAGTTCAGGAACTTCCGCGATGAAAGAATCATCTTCATCGCTCCAATAAACAATTAATTCATATTTGCTATTTTTCATTATCGGCTAATTTATATTTTAAAATTATTTCTCTAATCTGTTTAACTTGATACGGTTTTGCTTTTGCTCCTTTTGGTTGAATATTAAT
>JAHEZB010000582.1 GCA_023251285.1 Chitinophagaceae bacterium
ACAATCAGCAACTGGAACTGTTTCTTCTACAGAAACCAGCTTCTGGGGACCAACACAGATGGATGCGGTTAATACAAACCTAATGCGTTTCTCTGATGTATTGCTGATGGCTGCTGAAGCGGAAGTAGAAGTAGGAAGCTTACATCAGGCCACTGTGTATGTAAACATGGTGCGAGCAAGAGCAGCAGATCCCAAAGGCTGGGTATATAAGAACAGTACCTATAATGCATCTACAGGAACATACACCGTAAATGCAACCCCAGCTGATAATTATCTAATTAAAACATATCCATCAGATTTTGCAGATAAGGCTACTGCTCTTACAGCTATACGTTTTGAAAGAAAATTAGAATTGGGAATGGAAGGTCACCGCTTCTTTGATTTGCAACGCTGGGATAATGGTACAGGTTTAATGGCTGCTGAATTGAATGCTTACGCTGCCGCTGAATATTCGAGACCTGGTTTCTTTTCTTTTAATCAAGGTGCAAAGTTTACTGCCGGAAAGAATGAGATTTATCCAATTCCCTTACAGGAGATTGATGCTCAAAATTCCAAAGGCAAGCCTTTGTTGAAACAAAACCCCGGGTACTAGTGTGATTGCAAATGTTAAATGATATTTTTAATATTTTAATAAAAGTAAAAATGAGGTACTATAGGCCTCATTTTTACTTTTATAGATTTATATTGCCATTAATTTAAATGAAAATGAGTTTTTTTCAAGCTGCACGATCTTGCTTTATAATTATCATTATTTCAGTTCTGTTTATTTCCTGCTTTCACAAAACAACCTTATTTATAAAAGTAGATTCATCTGAATCCGGTATTTATTTTAATAATAAAATCATTGAAAATGACACATTAAATCCTTTGGATGTAACGAACATGTACAATGGAGGAGGCGTTGGTATTGGTGATTTTAATAATGATGGCCTGCCGGACATCTATTTTACCGGAAGCAGGGTTTCGAACAAACTTTATTTGAACAAGGGCGATTTGAAATTTCAGGACGTTACTGAGGAAGCAAAAGTCAGCGGAAACGGCAGATGGTGCAGGGGAGTTTCGGTAGTTGATATCAATAATGATGGATGGCTGGATATATACGTTTGTGTATCAATGGAAAAAGATCCGCAAAAAAGACAAAATCTTCTCTATGTAAACCAGGGGTTAGATAAAAATGGAGTACCCGTTTTTAAGGAGATGGCAAAAGAATATGGATTGAATGATACTACACATTCTACCATGGCAGAATTTTTTGATTATGATAATGACGGCGATTTGGATATGTACCTGGTGGTAAACCAAATAGTACCTTCTGACAATCCTTCTGTCTTTCGCGCAAAGATTACAAATGGTTCTTTTCCAAGTACCGGAAGATTATATCGCAACGATTGGGACCCGGTTTTAAAACATCCGGTGTTTAAAGATGTTAGCAAAGAGGCAGGAGTAACGATCGAAGGATATGGTCACAGCGCTACCATTGCAGACATCAATAACGATGGATGGAAAGATATCTTCGTCACCAACGATTTTAATTCAAATGATATTCTGTATGTTAATAACCATGACGGCACTTTTACCGATAAGTCAACTACTTACTTTAAGCACACTTCGGCAAATGGAATGGGACAGGATGTTGCCGACATTAATAACGATGGTTTGCCCGATATTATAGAACTTGATATGAATCCGGAAGATAACTACCGGAAAAAAATGATGATGGGGTCGAACAGCTATCAGACTTATGTGAACAGTGATTTGTATGGCTACCAATATCAATATGTAAGAAACACGCTCCAACTGAATCAGGGTCCGAGGGTAACAGCTAATGATTCTATCGGAAATCCGGTTTTTAGTGATGTTGGTTTTTTATCTGGAACATCTCAAACGGACTGGAGCTGGTGTCCCCTGGTTACGGATTTTGATAATGATGGACTACGCGATATCATAATTTCCAACGGGTATCCAAAAGATATAACAGATCATGACTTTATGAGCTTCAGACAAAATTCTTATAACATTGCCAGTAAAGAAATGATCCTGGCGCAAATTCCCCAGGTAAAAATTCATAACTATGCATTCCACAATAATGGCGATTTGACTTTTACCGATGTGACAAATGCCTGGGGCTTTAACCTACCTTCATTTTCGAACGGAGCCGCGTATGCTGATTTGGATAATGATGGAGACATGGACGTTATTATCAACAATATCAATGACGAAGCGATGATCTATAAAAACAACGTTCGCGAAACAAATAAAAGTTCAAGTAATTATTTGCAAATAAAATTTGAAGGAAGCAAACTGAATATAAATGGTTTGGGTGCGTTTGCAGAATTGCATTATGACAAAGGGAAACAGCAGGTTTGGGAAAATACGCCTTACCGTGGTTATTTGTCGTCAGACCAGGATGTGGCCCATTTTGGATTGGGAAACATTAAGACTGTAGATTCCGTTGTTATCAAATGGCCGGATGGTAAAATGCAGATTTTGCAAAATGTAAAAGTAAACCAGCTTTTAAAAGTGAATATTAAAAATGCACTTTTAGATTATTCTTTTAATAAAAATAAAATTGACAATAATTCTTTGTTTACTGAAGTAAATGATTCTGTAAATATTCATTATGTACAACAGGAAAAGGATTTGGTTGACTTTTATATTCAACGTACTTTGCCTCATAAGTTTTCTGAATATAATCCTTCTCTCGCTGTTGGTGATATTGACGGCAAT
>JAHEZB010000045.1 GCA_023251285.1 Chitinophagaceae bacterium
TTTTTCCACTTCTTTGTTGTTGAAAAATAATGTAGATGATATTTTATGGGATGTTTGTAAGAACCTTATTGCCAAACTTGGCTTTGAAGATTGCCTCATTTATATGTGGAATGAGGATAAAACGAAAATGGTTCAGCGCGCCGGCTTTGGAGTAAAACATAGCAAAGAAACCCTGATACAATTTCCATACGATATGGAACCCGGTGAAGGAATTGTAGGCGCAGTGGCTCAAAGTGGCAAGCCGATTATTGTACATAATACTTCCAAAGAGCCGCGTTATGTGGCTGAAGGTTACAGCGGCCTCAGTGAAATTGTGGTTCCTATAAAATATGAAGAAGAATTATTAGGGGCCATAGATTCTGAACATTCCCAAATAGGATTTTTTAACGAGAGTCATTTGCAACTGATGAGTACCATTGCCACGTTAATGGGACATAAAATTAAATCCATTCAGGCGGAACAGGAGTTAAGAAAGCAAAGAACAGAACTGGATAATATTTCCCGGCAACTTACAGAAATGCAGTTGGCAGCGCTTCGCAGCCAGATGAATCCGCATTTTATTTTTAATGCACTTAATTCAATTAAAAAATTTGTCTTGACAAATGAGGCGGAAAATGCAGATAAATATCTTGGCAAGTTTTCTAAACTGATTCGCTCTATTTTAGACAACAGCCTGCAGCCGGATATCAGCATCAACAAAGAAATTGAAATGCTGAAGCTTTATCTTGAATTGGAAAAACTCCGTTTTGGTGACAAATTAAATTACCATATTCATGTAGATCCGATGCTGGCAGAAGGATCAATACAAATTCCCGGCATGCTTGTACAGCCCTTTGTAGAAAATGCTATTTCACATGGGATCATGCACAAAGAAAGCGCGGGTGAAATTCTTGTTTCTTTTTATGACCATAACGAATATGTTGAGATAAACGTGATTGATGATGGAGTCGGCAGAAAAATGTGCGCGTTACTTAAACCTGCCAAAAAGGATCACATTTCTTTGGGAATTAAAATGACAGAAACACGGCTTGCTGCGTTAAAAACAGATCCGGAGATTCCATCGGGAATAGAAATAATTGACCTGGAAGATACCGGAAAGGGCCCGGGCACTTTTGTAAAAATACTGGTGCCAAAATAAAAGAGTATAATTCCAACGGCGACAAGATGGACTGCAGGCTTTTAAAAAAGGTTTAAAGATTCTTTCAAAGAAATAAACAGGATTTATGATAAAAACGATCATCATCGAAGATGAAAAACAAAGCCGGGAAGTACTTCAACTAATGCTGGAAAATTACGCGAATGTCATCCAACTTGTTGACAGCTGTGACACTGCTGAACAAGGAATCTCGAGCATCCAAAAACACAGGCCTCAATTGGTTTTTCTGGATATTGAAATGCCACGAATGAATGCTTTTCAGATGCTAAGAAGACTGGAAACCATCAACTTTGATATCGTATTTACCACCGCATATAATAAATATGCCATTAATGCGATCAAAATAAGTGCCCTGGATTATTTACTGAAACCGATCGACAAAGAAGAATTATCAAAGGCCATACAGAAATGCGTGCAAAATATTGAGCAGAAAAACACAAAGGATAAAATCGACATTTTATTCAAAAACCTTATTCAACAAAATGCGCTCGATCGCACGATTACCCTCACTGCTGTAGATGGAATCCGGTTTATTAAAATGAAAGACATTGTGCGTCTTGAAGCAAATGGCCGATACACTAAATTTTACCTGGTCAATAAAGAGGTCGTTGTTTCCAGCCGCACGCTTGGTGATTTTGAAGAAGCTCTTGCTTCCAATGAATTTTTCAGAATTCATGAAGCGCACATTGTAAACCTGCTCTATATTGATCGTTTTCATAAAGGAAATAATTACGTCCTGCTTTCTGATAAAACAGAATTGCCGCTTGCCCGGCGCAGAAAAGAAGATTTTTTAAAAATTATTCCAAGGATTTAGAAGAGGATAGACGGTTTAAAGTTGATTGTTTGAAGGTGAATGGAAGCAATTTGAGTCACCAATTAATTTTTTTGCAATTATCTTCGCGAAAATTTTTTGTATGAATTTACACGAATACCAGGCAAAAGAATTGTTGAAAAGATATCATGTGCCCATACAGGAAGGGATTGCATGTAGTACCGTTTCGGAAGCAGAAGATGCTTATCGTTTTATTAATAGTGAATACGGAAGCAAGTTTGCCGTTATCAAAGCGCAGATCCATGCCGGCGGAAGAGGCAAAGGAAAGATCAAAGGAACGGAACAAAGAGGTGTGGCAGTTGCCAAGAACCTGGAGGATGTAAAAAGAATCGCTCATAATCTTTTAGGTGGTACTTTGGTAACTGTTCAAACAGGAGAAGCAGGAAAATTAGTAAGTAAAATATTCGTTGCGCAGGATGTTTATTATGAAGGTCCCGAGCCGGTAAAAGAATTTTATCTGTCCATTTTGATGGATCGTTCCAAGGGAAAAAATGTGGTGATGTACAGCACCGAGGGAGGAATGAATATCGAAGATGTAGCACACGAAACTCCTGAGAAAATATTTAAAGAATGGGTGCATCCCGGTGGTGGATTGCTTCCATTCCAGGCCAGGAAAATCGCTTTCAATCTTGGTTTGAGCGGTACTGCTTTTAAGAACTGTGTAAAATTTGTAACCAATCTTTATAATGCTTTTGTTGGACTGGATTGCAGCATGTTGGAAATAAACCCGATGTTCAAAACCAGTGATGCAAAAATTATAGCGGTCGATTGTAAAATGAATATTGACGACAATGCTTTGATGCGTCATCCTGATATTGCTGCGATGCGTGACATAACTGAAGAAGATCCTACCGAAGTAGAAGCAGCAAAATATAATTTGAACTTCGTAAAATTAGATGGTAATGTAGGTTGTATGGTAAATGGCGCCGGACTTGCAATGGCTACCATGGACATGATCAAATTAAGCGGTGGCGAACCGGCAAACTTTCTGGATGTAGGCGGTACTGCAAATGCGCAGACAGTAGAAGCAGGCTTTAGAATTATTTTAAAAGATCCAAAAGTAAAAGCAATTCTGATCAATATTTTTGGCGGCATTGTTCGCTGTGATCGCGTAGCCCAGGGTGTGATTGATGCTTATAAATCCATCGGCAATATTGAAATTCCCATCATTGTGCGCCTGCAGGGAACCAATGCAGAAATCGCTAAAGAACTGATTGATAAAAGTGGTCTGAAAGTGGAATCAGCTATCTTGTTAAGTGAAGCAGCTGAATTGGTGAATAAAGCGGTGGCGTAAAATTTCTGAATCAGAAATTTCTAATTCAGATTATATTCAATTGATGATTTTAAAAAGTTTACAGAAATGATTTCTGTAAACTTTTTTGTTTTTAGAGATTTTTTTACGAAAAATGCATTTACAATAATTGCAGTAAACGAAGTTTTAGTATGGATTTGTAATTAGCAAATCAGCGCCTTAGCTCATTAACTGCCGTTTGTACAACTGAACGGTATTTTCCAGCCCCAAATAAAGTGCGTCGGAAATCAAGGCATGTCCGATTGAAACTTCTAAAAGGCCAGGAACGTTTTGTGCAAAATATTTCAGGTTATGCAAGTCCAGATCATGACCGGCATTAATTCCAAGGCCCAGTTCTACCGCTTTTTTCGCTGCTGCAACATATGGTGCAATTGCCTGTTGATGACTCCCTTTTTGAAATTCTTTTGCATAATTTTCCGTGTATAATTCGACTCTGTCTGTACCGGTGTCTTTGGCTGCAACAATCATTTCTTCTATTGGATCCACAAAAAGAGAAACCCGGATGCCGGCTTTATGAAAAACATTTACAATCTCAATCAAATACTCTTTGTATCTTATCGTATCCCATCCATGATCAGAGGTTAGTTGCCCCAAAGCATCCGGAACCAAAGTTACCTGGTCGGGTTTGTTTGCCAAAACGAGATCAACGAATTTTTGCTCGTTACAATTTCCTTCGATATTAAATTCTGTAGTAATTATCTTTTTTAATTCATAAACGTCAGCATAACGAATGTGTCTTTCGTCAGGTCTTGGATGTACAGTGATTCCTTCGGCTCCAAAAGTTTGAATGTCTATAGCGGTTTTGATTAAGTCCGGATTGTTTCCACCGCGTGAATTGCGAAGCGTGGCGATTTTGTTGATGTTTACGGAGAGCTTGGTCATAAAACAAATTTAACTTTAATGAGATTAATCAATGGCAAAATGTTGTAATGAGGTTTAGATTCAATAAAATACAGGGGTGTACAGTAGATTTTAAAACAAAAAACCGCTTTAGAAAAGCGGTATCGTACCCAGGATGGGAGTTGAACCCACACGGCCATTGCTGACCACAGGATTTTAAGTCCTGCGTGTCTACCAGTTCCACCACCCGGGTAAACACTATAAATAAAAAAAGCAGATTAAGTACTGCTTTTTTATTTATTGGAGCGGAAAACCGGGCTCGAACCGGCCACCTCGACCTTGGCAAGGTCGCGCTCTACCAAATGAGCTATTTCCGCTTGTTGTTGTAAGAACTAAAAAAGGTTTGCAAAAATAATGTTTGTATCCGTTGAACCAAAATTTATTTATACTGCGGATTGTATTGGGTGTTTGCCGGAACTTCGACGTTCGGTTTTCCTTTATAACGGTGTTGATAAAGGGTATAACAACCGCCAATAACAAGTGCAACAAAAATAGCTACCTGGCAATAAAACAGAAACCGGGAGGTAGATACCCAGCTAACTGCCACATCTTTTCCCTTATTATCAATTACTTCTTCGTGTTCCATATTTTATAATTTGCTGGGCAAAAATAACAGATTGATTCGAAATATCATTTTTTGAACTGAAGAATTTCAGAAAATGTTTTTCTTTTTTTTATAAAATATTGCCAAACGATACTTCCATTGTAGGTTCCATCAAAGGTCGCTAAATATTTTTTTGGCAAATCAATCTGTTTTTTTGTTGAAAAAATCCAGTTTAAAAAATAAAAGTGGGCTTTTTCAATTGCCTTGAAAGTGATGAAATCTCCTTTTATCAATGCCTGAAAAGCGGCAACATTATCTAATAAGATTCTAAATGGAATCTTCCATATCATTTCTCTAAAAGGTAAATTCTTTGAAAGCATCACCAGGTTGTTTCTAAAATTTAAAAAAACCTTTCTTTTGTTACCCGCCGGCAAAGTGCCACCGCCAACATGATATACAACAGAAGAGGGAACAACAAAAATTTTATGACCGGCTCGTTGCATCCGCCAGCATAAATCTATTTCTTCCTGGTGGGCAAAGAAATATTCATCAAAACCATTTTGTTCATGGAAAACTGATGCTCTTAGAAACATTGCTGCGCCGGTAGCCCAGAATATTTGCGAAATATTATTGTACTGTCCTTCATCATTTTCACAAAAATCAAATATACGGCCGCGGTTAAACGGATAACCGAACTTATCGATCCAACCGCCACTTGCACCAGCGTATTCAAATTTGTTTTTATTCTCAAACGATAAAATTTTAGGCTGGCATGCAGCAATCGCTTTATCGGTTTCCATTAATGAAATTACCGGGGTTATCCATCCGGGTGTAACTTGTACATCGCTGTTCAAGAGAATATAATAATCTGCGGTAACCTGTTTCAATGCAGTGTTGTAACCTTTTGCAAATCCTTCATTGGCACCGTTTAAAATAATTTTTATGGAAGGATAACGCTGCTCCAGAAATTGTATCGAATCATCTGTTGATGCGTTATCTGCTACGATCACTTCAAGGTTTTCATAATCAGATAGCACAACAGAAGGAAGAAATTTTTCAAGAAAATGCTTTCCACTCCAATTCAGAATTACCAGTGCAACAGAAGGAGATTGATTCAATGAATTATATTTAATCAGTTACAAACATAAAAGATTTTAGTTTTTACTTCAGTTAAATTGTGCGAAATACCATTTAGATTTGACGATAAACCGCATGCATGTTCAGGCAATTTTTTAATTTACGTTCCGCGCTTGCGCTTATCGCCGTTGCTATTGTTACAGGTACTATTTTTTATTCTGATTTTTTGTCAAAAAAAATAGAAGTAGAAGAAAGGGAAAAAATAAGCCAATGGGTAGAAGCGAACAAATTTATAGCTTCTGCGCCACCAAACGCCGATATTACCCTTGCCAGCCAGATCCAACAAAAAAATACAGACATTCCAATCATCTGGACCAACGAAAATGACAGTATTATTGATTCCAGAAATATTGATACCAGCGATATAAAATCTTCAAAACATTTTCTTCATAAGAAGCTGCAGGAATTCAAATCGGCGCATCCTCCGATTATTCTTGTATTGAGCAAAAACCCGTATATAGCTGATAAATACTATTATGGGGATTCGAAACTGCTGAAACAGGTAAGATATTATCCAATGATCCAGTTGTTCATTGTTGCACTTTTTATTTTTATTACTGTTTATTCGATTTCCATCAGGAATAAATCTACTCAAAACCAGGTGTGGGCAGGTATGGCAAAGGAGACGGCGCATCAGCTGGGAACGCCTATCTCTTCGCTGCAGGGATGGGTAGAAATGTTGAAAGAAGCGGATGGACATTCGGAAATTTCAAAAGAAATGCAAAAAGACGTAAACCGTTTAAAACTAATTAGTGACCGGTTTGGAAAAATAGGAAGTGCTCCGAAACTGGAAGAACATGATATCGTAGAACAGGTAGAAAAAATGATGGCTTACATCAAACGAAGATCTACGGAGAAAGTAAATTTTATTTTGGAACGGCCGGAAGATAAAGTAACGGCAAAAATATCAGGACCATTGTTTGACTGGGTAATAGAGAACCTGTTAAAAAACGCGCTGGACGCTATTAATGGCAAAGGTACTATCCGTATACAAATCAGAAAATTACAGCAGCAGGTGTTGATTGATGTAATGGATAGCGGCAAAGGGATCAGCAAACAAAATATTCCCAAAGTTTTTAAACCTGGTTTCACCACCAAAAAAAGAGGGTGGGGCCTGGGGCTTTCGCTGGCCAAAAGAATCATTGAAAAATATCACCGGGGGCAGTTGTACATCAAATCATCGGAATTGGGAAAGGGAACCACTTTCAGAATTGCTTTAAATTCCTGAGTTATTTTGCAGCAAAAGAATAAATATCCCCTTTTTTTATTTTACTTTTTTTCAAATAAAATAAAAAACCTGCAACATCTGCAGGTCTTACTTTTTTGTGCGGAAGAGGAGATTCGAACTCCCACGCCCGGTAAAAGGCGCTACCACCTCAAAGTAGTGCGTCTACCAATTTCGCCACCTCCGCTTTTTAGGAATGCAAATGTAATAAAACAGTTCAATTAAATTCAGTTCGCGCTTTCAATCTTCCCGAATTTTTTCAATCATTCCTTTTTTTTCATTCACAATAAACTGCAAATTATTATGGCAGTAATGAAAATATTACAATCAAATCATTAATGAAATTCGTAATAGTTTTATATTTGCAGAAATTTTATAAAAAAACCTACTCATTAAAGGGTTTTCAATATAAAATTTTGGTATGTTTCTTGTCTTTTTTTTAATCCCTTGAAAAATACAATTCGAGGATTTAAACCATTTTCGCCGAAATGATTCTCTTTGATTTTAAAATTTGACCCCAAAAAGCCCTTATGCTCGAACGATTTTTTAAAAACAAATATGCACCACGTTGGATTATCTTCTGTTTCGACCTGGTGCTGATTACCACTGCGTTTTTATTTTCGTTTTTATTAATAAGGCATTTACTACTGGATCTTCCAGGCATCGTTAAATTTCTTCCGGCAGTTTTTATTAATGTCGCAATTTACATGATTTGCGTATTTTTTTTCCCAATATATAAAGGGATCATCCGGTACTCAGAAACGAATGATATTATCCGTATCATAAAATTTGCATCACTTCAGTTTGTACTATGGTTAGCTATTTATTCCATTGATACCAATTCGCTCGTTACCGGTTTTCTTCCCGTTCCTTTATTAATTATTAATCTGTTCAGTGTTATTTTTATTTTGGTAATGTTCAGGTTATTAATCAAAGAAGTCTATTCTAAAGCTTCGCAATCCAAATTACCTGTAATGGCTAAGGCCATTATTTATGGAGCCGGCGAGATGGGGCAGGTTACGAAACAAATATTGGAGCAGGATGTTAAAAATAAAACCATTGTTGCGGGATACATAGAAGACAGTTCCTCAAAAATTGGAAAAAATCTCGGTGGCTTGCCTATTTATAATGC
The DNA here is from genome assembly GCA_023251285.1 of Chitinophagaceae bacterium. Lineage (GTDB taxonomy): Bacteria > Bacteroidota > Bacteroidia > Chitinophagales > Chitinophagaceae > Ginsengibacter. The sequence goes on from JAHEZB010000045.1 coordinate 8,239, forward strand.
TTCCAGTTCCCGGTTGCCAAATCTTTTGAAGCAAAAGCAGATCACTCACTTATACATTGCAATTGATAAGCTTTCTGTAGATAAGAAAATTGCGATCTCTGATATATGCTCACCTTTAAACATAAAGATTAATGTGATTCCACATGCCAACGAGTGGCGTGGTGGCCTTTTTGAAAAGAAACAAGTGAAGGAATTAAATATCGAAGATCTTCTTGAGCGGGATGAAATTAGCCTTCCCTATGAAATGCTTCAAAAAACTTATCAGGATTCAACGATTTTAGTTACCGGGGCTGCAGGATCTATCGGCAGTGAAATTTGCCGTCAGCTTTCTAAATTTACTTTTAAAAAACTGGTATTGCTGGATCAGTCTGAATCTGGTTTGTTCGATCTTGAATTTGAATTGAAAAAGAGTAATCAAAAACAACTGCTGCGTGTGGAAGTAGCTTCGATAAGGGATCTGGCGAAGTTAAAAAAGGTTTTTTCTTTACATAATCCTGATTTCGTTTTTCATGCTGCTGCTTATAAACATGTTCCCCTGATGGAGACTTTTAGCAGTGAAGCAGTTCTTACGAATATTTTTGGTACCAAACGCGTAGCGGATCTTGCCATAGCATACAAGGTGAAAAAATTTGTGATGGTTTCTACAGATAAAGCGGTAAATCCAACGAATGTAATGGGTACCACTAAACGCATATCTGAAATATACATTCAGTCTTTAAGTGACCGTAAGGATTCTGAGACAGAATTTATAACAACCCGTTTTGGCAATGTATTAGGTTCAGCCGGAAGTGTGGTTCGCACTTTTGACAAACAAATAAAAGCGGGCGGACCAATAACCATTACACATCCGGATATCACCAGGTATTTTATGACGATTCCTGAGGCATCGAAACTGGTTCTGGAAGCTGGCAAGATTGGTGAATCAGGCGACATTTTGTTGTTTGATATGGGCAAACCGGTAAAGATCCTCGACCTGGCAAAAAGAATGATCCAGCTTGCAGGTTTAAAACCGGCAGATATTGCGATCGTTCAGACAGGATTGCGGCCGGGAGAAAAAATGTATGAAGAACTTTTTAAAGACTCAGAAGAATTTGCAGAAACTTATCATCCGAGAATTTTAAGAGCAAAAAAATCTGCCAACCTCAATAGCGAGTTCAATTCTTTGATGCAGGAATTACAGGAGGCCGCACAAAGCCACAATAATGAAATCATTCCTTTTATACTTCGTAAAATGGTTCCTGAATTTAATTCTGCCGGTGTGCTCAATAAAACCATAGATTTGGTTACAAAGACCGTTTAGTCTCTGATAAAAGCGGTTTTCAACTTATTTC
>JAHEZB010000583.1:0-595 GCA_023251285.1 Chitinophagaceae bacterium
TTCCTCTGTTGCTGATCCGTCCTACCTTTCGCTGGATAGCCGCAAGATTTCTTTTCCGGAAAGTACTGTTTTTTTTGCTATTAGAAATCAGCATCAAAATGCAAATTTGTTTATTGACACCTTGTATGCAAAGGGCGTCAGACATTTTGTAACTGATGAACAAAATGATACGCTAAAAAAAATTCCATTAGCAAATATTGTTTCGGTGAATGATACGGTTTCAGCCCTCCAAAAATTAGCGATTGATCATAGAAATAAATTTTCAAAACCAAATTTGCCCATAGTTGGTATTACCGGTAGTAACGGCAAAACCGTCGTAAAAGAATGGCTCAATCAGCTCTTAGAAAATGATTATTCGATTGTACGAAGTCCGAAAAGCTTTAATTCACAAATTGGTGTTCCATTGAGTGTATTAAATATTCATGCAGATAACAATTTAGGAATTTTTGAAGCAGGAATTTCACAACCAGGTGAAATGAACAATCTGGAAAAGATAATAAAACCAACGATTGGAATTTTTACAAACATTGGAAATGCTCATGATGAAGGATTTAAAAACCAAAAAGAAAAAATAAAAGAAAAAATGATGTTATTT
>JAHEZB010000583.1:605-2723 GCA_023251285.1 Chitinophagaceae bacterium
GCATCTGGTGTTTTGTGCTGAGGATGAATTTTTATGGAATGAAATAAAATTATTTCAAAAGAAAAATAAGGGCGTGCAGTTGTTTTCGTGGGGAAAGAAAAGCGATCAGACCGTTCAAATAAAAGAGATTATAACAAACATTTCTTCAAGTACAATTGACATCCTTCATAAAGGGGAAAAAGTAACAATTGAAATTCCTTTTATTGATGAAGCGTCGGTTCAAAACGCGATTCATTGTCTATGTGTTTTGTTTATTTTAAAGAAAAATAATGAAGAAATTCTTCATCGCTTTCAGTCCTTATATTCAATAGCGATGCGTCTTGAGATGAAAGAAGGTATTAATCATTGCAGCATTATTAATGACAGCTATAGTAATGATTTGTATTCATTGGGAATCGCGCTTGATTTTCTAAATCAGCAAAAGCAACATAAGAGGCGTACTTTAATTCTTTCTGATATTTTACAGTCAGGAATGGAGCCAAAGAAATTATACTCCCAGGTTTCAGCCTTATTGCTACAAAAAAATGTTGATCGTTTGTTTGGAATTGGCCCCGATATTTTTTCTCAGCAAAAACAATTTTCCTCTATAAAAAACAATTCTTTTTTTAAAACCACTGAAGAATTTTTAAGGAATGTATTTCTTTCCGATTTGAGTGATGAAACGATTTTGATAAAAGGCGCCCGTTCATTTGAATTTGAAAGGATCAGCCATTTATTAGAACAAAAAGTGCATCAGACAGTGCTAAGCATTAATTTGAATTCGATTGTTTATAATTTAAAAAAATACAAAGAACAATTAGAGCCACAAACAAAGATCATGGCGATGGTAAAGGCCTTTAGTTATGGCAGCGGAAGTTATGAAATTGCATCGGTGTTGGAATTTAACAAAGTAGACTATCTCGCTGTTGCCTATCCTGATGAAGGAGTGGAACTTCGCAAAGCCGGAATTACTTTGCCAATTATGGTAATGAATATTGACAACAGCACTTTCGATTCTATTTTGAATTATAACCTGGAACCTGAAATATTTTCTTTTGCATTATTGAATGATTTTACATCATTTTTGAAAAAGTCTGAAATAGATGATTACCCGGTTCACATAAAGATTGATACAGGTATGCATCGGCTGGGTTTTATGGAAAATGAAATCGATTTGCTTTGTAAAAAAATTTCAGGGAATCAATTTATAAAAGTGAAGAGTATCTTCTCACACCTCGCCGCAAGCGAAGACCCGAAACAAGATGATTTTACATCTTATCAATTTTCGCTTTTTAAAAGCTGCTGCTCTAAAATTGAAAAATCACTGGGTTATTCTTTTCTAAAACACATTGCCAATACTTCTGGCATCAGCCGGCATCCACGGTTACAAATGGATATGGTGAGGCTTGGAATTGGACTTTATGGAATTGATGGAAATGTACACATGCAAAAACTGTTAAAAAATGTTTCCACTTTAACGACCACCATTTCTCAAATTAAAAAAATAAGTGCCGGCGAAACTGTTGGTTATGGAAGAATGGGAAAAGTGGAAAAAGATAGTACGGTTGCCGTAGTGAGAATCGGTTATGCTGATGGATATTCACGAACATTAGGTAACGGCAAAGGGAAAATGCTGTTAAAGAATAAACTTGTTCCGGTAATTGGAAATGTATGTATGGATATGACTATGCTCGACGTATCTGCAATAAAAAATTTAAAAGAAGGCGATGAAGTAATCGTCTTCGGGGAAGCCCTCACCTTACAAATGCTCAGCTCCTGGGCACAAACGATTCCCTACGAAATTATGACCGGAATTTCTGCGAGAGTGAAAAGGATATATTATGAGGAATGATGAATGCATTTTTATTTAATGTAAATGGGTCAACCGATTACTCGTATTACAACTTTTTCTGATTGTAAAAGTTTTCTGATGTGGAAATTTTTGCCCAGCAAACGGACTTTTGGCATAAATATTGCTCAAATAAAGAAACAAATTTCACTTAAAATTACTTTTTTTACCCTAATCAAATCAAATGCCAATATTTACAATGAAAAACCAACAAGCGAGAAAAATTGAAATCCGCTGCTTTTTGAAACAATCTAAACTTTTTATTATTTACTAAGATTTACTCTGGATTT
>JAHEZB010000584.1 GCA_023251285.1 Chitinophagaceae bacterium
TCGTTTTTACTTTCCGTTAGCGACCATGATCATTCTTAGCCTGGTAATTACGCTCCTTATTAATATTTTTAAACGATTTTTCTAACGTTTTTTGAATGGATTATTTTGTTGAAAAGAATTCTGTTGTTCGTGAGATCTGGGGTAAAAGTGATACCGTGCTTTTTATTTTTGCTGGTGCTGCTGCAGAGTTCGCATTGAACAAAGCGGTAGATTGGCTTTACTTTACCGGAAGGTTACCAACAGATCCTTTGGCGAGATTATTTTCGACAGTGAACTACGCGGGAAAAATCATTTTCGATGAAAATGAAAAGGCATTAAAAACAATAGATTCAATTTTTACCATTCACAAAGTTGTTGAAATAAATCGTGGAAAAGCAATACCAGGTTGGGCTTATAGAGATGTGCTCTATATGCTGATCCACTATTCTATTGCTTCATTCGAATTATTGGAACGCAAATTATCTGCTGAGGAGAAAGAAGAGGTGTATAATGTTTTTTTTCGTTTTGGAATGAGGATGAAACTAAAAGATCTGGCGCAAAATCACATTGAATGGATGCAGCAAAGAGAAACGGATATGCAAAATGATCTTGCGAAAAGTCACTACACGATCGATCTTTTTAAACAGTACAAAAAACATCTTGGGCCGGTTCGTTATTTTATTTTAATAGAGGGACAGAAATTAATTATCCCGGAAAGAGTCCGAAAATTATTAGGATTTAAAAAGGTTTCATTTCTCACATTCATTTTGCCTTTTTACAAACTCAGCGGTGTGTTGCATTTAGATGACAACATTAAAAAGTCGTTGCTTCCGAAAAAATATGTGAAGGAAATTTATGAGCTTGATATTGAACAAGCCGTACATTAAAAAAAAGTGGCATAAAAATTTCTATTGCCTTGTTATTACTAATCCTTTAAATTAAATCACAATGGCAAAGTATGGAAAAAAATCAGAAAAAAAAGTTGAAGAAGCAATGCATGAAATGCATGAGGGCAAATTAAAAAGCGGAGGCAGTGGCAAGAAAGTGACGAATCCAAAACAAGCGATAGCAATTGGATTATCAGAAGCAAGAAAAGAAGGCGATAAGGTGCCGCCCGAAAAATCAAAGTCAAATTCTTCTTCTAAAAAAGCGGCGCCTAAAAAATCTGAATCGAAAAAATCTGACGACAAAAAATCAGCACCAAAAAAGTCAGCCGCAAAAAAAACGGACAATAAAAAATCTGCCGCAAAGAAATCAGCGCCAAAAAAATCAGCACCAAAAAAATCGTCAGCTAAAAAGAAATAACAGGTACAAACAGGATATATAAGCCGTCTGAAAACAGGCGGTTTTTTTTATTTTCACATTTTCAAAGTGCTCATTTGAAATCCATTTCCAGGTTATACATCACAAATGTCCACATATCGGCAGCTTCATCAATTTGCTTGCTCGTCGGCTTTCCTGCACCATGCCCGGCTTTGGTTTCTATTCGGATCAGCGTAGGATTTGTGCCGTCGTTGTCTGACTGTAAAGTAGCGGCAAATTTGAAACTATGGGCGGGCACCACACGGTCGTCGTGATCGCCGGTGGTGATTAAAGTCGCCGGATATTTTATACCTGCTTTCAAATTTTGTAAAGGAGAATACTTAATTAAATTTTCAAAGTCTACTTTATTATCACTCCTTCCATATTCTGTTGCCCAGGCCCATCCGATTGTAAATTTGTGATAGCGCAACATATCCAATACTCCCACTTGAGGTATGGCCACTTTAAAAAGCTCCGGGCGTTGTGTCATCACAGCGCCAATCAAAAGGCCGCCATTACTTCCTCCGCGGATCGCTATTTTATTTGCATTGGTATATTTTTTATCAATTAGAAATTCTGTTGCAGCAATAAAATCATCAAAAACATTTTGTTTGTTTTGAAGCATTCCTGCTTTGTGCCAATCTTCCCCATATTCACTTCCTCCACGCAGATTTACCTGAACATATACTCCTCCTTGTTCAAGAAAAAAAGCATTTGAAATTGAAAATGCAGGTGTCAGCGGAATGTTAAATCCACCATAACCATAAAGCAATACCGGGTTATTTCCATCTAATTTTAATCCTTTCTTATAAGTGATAAACATCGGAACTTTTGTGCCGTCTTTGCTGGTACAAAATGATTGTAATGTTTCATAATTATCCATGTTTACCTTCACATCACTTTTGCGAAAAAGCGTTGATTTTCCTGTCACCAGGTCATACCTGAAAATCGTATTCGGAGAATTAAATGAAGTGTATGAATAAAAAATTTCTTTGTCCTTTTTGTAGCCGTTGAATCCAGCCGCAGTACCAATTCCCGGCAATTTTATTTCATACGCATTGTGTCCTTTATAATCAGTTTGATAAACCCTTGAAGAAGCATCCTGTAAATAAGTCAAAAATAATTTTCCACCTGCAGTTCCTACAGATTCCAGTAATTCTTTTCTTTCAGGAATGATCGTTAGCCAATTCTCTTTTGCGGGATTTTTTGGATCAATTGAAACGACTTTATAATTTGGAGCATCGTCATTGGTTCTGACCAATAGCCTGTCGCCATCATTATCAATAAAATTTGATTCGGTATCAAAACCTTTAACCAATAAAATAAAATGATTTTTTGAAGAGGCGTTTTTCACATCTTTTACCCACAATTCAGAACCGCTCGTTCCTTCACTTGTTGTGATCCTTAAAAAATGTTCATCTTCCGACAGTCCGGCGTTTA
>JAHEZB010000585.1 GCA_023251285.1 Chitinophagaceae bacterium
CGTTTCCTGGAAAATTGTACAGAGAAGTTTGATTTAATATTTGCCGGGCCTCCTTATGCGCTTAAAAATATCGACGATTTGCCACAGATTATTCGGGAAAAGAAATTGTTGTGTGAGAATGGTTGGTTTATTTTGGAGCATACTCCTGCAAATAATTACGAAAATGAGTTGCAGTTTAAAACGATGCGCAATTATGGGACAACGGTGTTTTCGATTTTTATAAATAAATAAGCGGAATTGCTAGATTGTTAGAACAATAAAACACTTTCAACAATACAACAATAATTCATTTTGACACCAATATTTATAACAGGAACAGGAACTGATGTGGGGAAAACATTCATTGCTTCCATTGTCACAGAAGCGTTGCAGGCAGATTACTGGAAGCCTGTACAGGCGGGTTTTGCCGACGGAACTGATTCCTTAAGAATTAGGGATTTGATATCGAATAACAAGACAGCGATCCATCCGGAATTGTATGTTTTGCAGATGCCGGCCTCGCCACATTTGTCAGCACCGGCAGAAGGAAAAGAAATCGAAATAAAAGAGATCATTCATCATTTACCCAAAACAAAAAACCAATTAATCATTGAAGGGGCCGGAGGATTAATGGTTCCTTTAAATCAAAAAGAATTGATTTTAAATTTGATAAAAGAATTAAATGCAAAAGTTATTATTGTGAGCAGAAATGAATTGGGAAGCATCAATCATTCCTTGCTTACAGCTGCAGTTTTAAAAAAAGAAAAGGTACATGTTTTGGGTTGGATCTTTACAGAGGAATATAAAAATTACGAGGAAGAAATAGGCGAGTGGAGCGGTTATCCGGTGATTGCAAGTGTAAAACATTTGCCGGTTATTTCTAAAGAAACCATCAAAGCAGAAGCCAATAAAATGCTTCCAAAATTGAAACTTTTTTTATGACAAAAAAGGAACTGAGATATATTTTTAAAGAAAAAAGAAAAGCGCTTTCTGTACACGATATTGAAAAATTCAATGATCTTATTTTGATCAATTTTCAAAAATTAAAATTGCCTTTTATTAATTGTGTACATACTTATGTTGCCTCGTTAAAGCTTGCTGAACCTGATACAGCAACGATTGTAAGATATCTGCAATTTGCAAATCCACTGATAAAAATCGTCATTCCCAAAATCGATATTCATTCAGGAAATATTAGTCATTACCATTTTGATGAAGGTGTGGAATTGATCACCAATGCCTTTGGAATTGATGAACCGAAAGAAGGAAATCTCATTAAAGAAGATCAGATAGACCTTGTGTTGATACCATTGCTTGCATTCGACAGAAAAGGTTTTAGGGTTGGATTTGGAAAAGGATATTATGATAAATTTCTTGCCCGCTGCAAACCAAATGTTATTAAAACAGGACTAAGTTTTTTTGATCCGGTAGACGAGATAAATGATATTTCCGGCTTTGACATACCTTTAAACTTTTGCATCACTCCGACAGAAATATTTTCATTTTCATTGTGAGAATGTAAAGTTTTTATTAAATGAAAAGATCATTCACGCTCAAAAGCTTCCGGTATATATTACTCCCGTTTTCATTTCTTTATGGCGGTATTCTTTGGGTACGTAACAAATTTTTTGATAAAAATATTTTGCGCTCTGCTACTTTTAATTTTCCGTTGATATGCGTTGGAAATCTGGCTGTTGGCGGAACCGGCAAAACTCCTATGGTAGAATATCTCGTAAAACTTTTGTCCAGTAAATACCAGGTAGCAACTTTGAGCCGCGGCTATAAAAGAAAAACAAAAGGATTTGCGATCGCGGCTGAAGATACATCAGCCGTAGATATTGGTGACGAGCCCATGCAGATTCATCAAAAATTTCCGGACGTAACAGTTGCCGTGGCAGAAGAAAGAGTTATTGGAATACCACAATTGCTTTTTGGAAAACCGAGAACAGAAATAATCATTTTGGATGATGCCTTTCAACACAGGGAAGTAAAAGCCGGATTGAATATTTTATTAACTGATTATAATAATCTTTATTACAAAGATTTCTTATTGCCGGCCGGCGATTTACGCGATATAAAAAGCAGCAGTAAAAGAGCCGAAATTATTATTGTTACCAAATGTAAACCGGGCCTCAATACATCTGAAAAGAATAAAATTATTGATGAACTGCGGCCATTACCCAATCAAAAAATATTCTTTACAAAAATTGCATATAACACGTTGTATCATTTGTTTACCAAAGAAGGGTTTGTGCCGGATCCGGATTCAGAGGTGCTTTTAATTTGCGGTATCGCCAATCCACAACCGATAAAAACAATATTGGCCAGTGAAGTGGCTTCTTATGAATTATTGCAATATAAAGACCATCACATTTTTAATACAGATGATTTAAAGGAAATAAAACAACATTTTGAAAAAATAAAAAATAAGAAAAAATTTATTGTTACTACAGAAAAAGATGCGGTGAGGCTTGCAAAATTTGAAAAAGAATTGGCCGCATTTCCAGTTTACGTTTTGCCAATGGAACATCAGTTTTTATTTAATGAAGCAAGGGAATTTGAAAATGAAGTAATTCAGTTTGTAGAATCTTTCAAAAAAGTATGAAAAAAGCGATAGAATTGATATCTGTAAATGTATTAAATTTACATTTTGAATTTACTAAAAACACTAAACAGTAGATCAATGTTAGAAGTCATCGAAAATTTTCTGCTACTAAAAAAGGAAATTTCCACTTTA
>JAHEZB010000046.1:0-7625 GCA_023251285.1 Chitinophagaceae bacterium
AAAATTAATGCCGGAAAATCTTTTTTCTCGATTCTTTTTTCAGGCCGTTTAAATAAAAATAAAATCCAGAATAGAACGAGGCTTACGCCAACGCGGATGATATTTATTCCCAATGGGCCTGCATAATGATGAGAAGTGAAATACTTGATGGCGCTGTAGTTCGTAGCAAAAAAAAGATTCGTTCCCAGTAGCCCCAGATGCGCTTTTAATGTAGAATTCAAAACACTTTATTGAATTGCAAAATTGCGTGATTTTAAGGAGAGCACAAACTCGTGAATCACTTTCTGATATTTTTCATCAGATGGATCGATCGTTTTAAAGCTGAATGATTGGCAATTTTCTAATGCATTTTTTATAGAAACATCTTTTTGTTTTGTTGAAAAAAAATATCCTTTTTCTAAAAGATATTTTCCAAGGTATTCTTGTTCGGTTTGTCCGGGGGTGGGAATTAAAATCGCCTTTTTTTTCATCAAAGCAAAATCCATTACACTCGTGTAGCCGCTTCTGCTGACAATCATTTTTGATTGTGCAATGATGGTATTCAACTCATTTGCGGGAAGATGATTCTCTATTTTTATAGAATCTGCAAAAGCAGCAGGAATACTGCTTTCGGAAGGAAGGCCGCGAATAAAAAAAACCTTTCCCGGAAAAGTTTTTACTTGTTCGAACATTTGATTTTCAAAAATACTTCGTTGTGGTTCAGGGCCTGAAATGGTAACCAACAGATCGTAAATTTCTTCGATGTTTGATAAAGGTTTAAACCTCGACAACGCGCCAATATAGACAACATTCGAAGGGATTTTTTTGGGATGAGAAAGTGCTCCTGCGAGTCCATTTTCTTTAAAGTCAGGAACCCAGCAATGTTTGTACTTTTTGATAAAAAAATAATGAATTCTCTGTGCAATCGCTTCTGTGAGCCGGTTTCCAGTTTTGATACAAAGCTGATGCGTAATATAAACGGAGGGGATTTTATTAGAGTGCATTCCAAAGCGGTTATCAGAAATAACTGCGTCTATAGAATGGTTTTTAATGATTTTCGCCAGCCACCTTTTTTCATTGAATATTTTAAAAATCACTTTTGGAAACTGGTAAAATAATTTCAGTCCAAAAAACGTTTTCGAATAACTGTATTGAATTTCGTATCCCGGAAAGCGTAAAAATACGGTGGAAGGAAATTCTTTTTTTAATAACCAAAAATTTTTTTTATCAGCAACAATGAACACCTGACAACCGTGAAGAATAAATTCTTTAATAATTGGAATACAACGTGTTGCATGCCCAAGACCCCAGTCAAGTGGAGCGATAAGGATCCTGGGGTTATTATCCGGATTGTTAAAAATTTTTTCTTTTTTCAAAAACTTTACAATATTTATTCGTGAAAATAGTTTAATTTGGTGTTATGAATTTTAATCGCTTTTCTATAAAAATAAATATAGAAGGTTGATCTGAATTTATTCGACTATTAAATCAATATTATATTTTAATGAAAAACTTAAACCGGGCCTTGTTGATTTTATTGGTAATTGTATCTGTTCTTGCGATGAGCTGTAGCGCTTCCCGCAAAAGTAAATGCGGTTGTCCAGCTGAAAGCGGCATGGTCGGTTACTAAATCCTAATCAAAATGGACAAATTCAATCGTGATCTGTTGGTATTGTTCAAAGAAAAATCCAATCAAAAAGCCATCGAACATGAAGTAGAACTTCTTCACGAACTTTTATTTTATGTAGAAAAAATTGATAACCTGGTTACGTCTTTCGAGGTGGTGAATATAAACAAGTACAGGATTTCGTCGAATCATAAATTAGTAAAGGAAACGCTGGGTCAAAGGCATTTAAAACCTTTTGTTTTCTTGAATAATAAGAACTGATTCTATTACTCTAAGATCGTCCACACTTCTCTTCCTCGTAATAATTTATCTAAATCTCCCAAACCTTTTGACTGAGCATCATTAATTTGTTGGTGCATTATATTTTCATAACAAGGCCTTTCTGTTTCGTAAAAAACGCCGAAGGGCCGTGGGAAATGATGTGATAATTTAGGATCATCATACATCCTGGTAAGTATTTGCGCCTTGTAAAAATCCTTTTCATCGTGAATCCACAAATCATTTTCACTCACGTTTCCATCTAACTCAACAACTTCAGGTTTTAATCCGTTTAGCCGGATGCCTTTATTTTTTTCAGCGCCAAATATCAACGGTTGATCATGAACCAGGAAAATCGCTTCTTCTGATTTCGTTTTTTTATCTGTAAAGATTTCAAAAGCCCCATCATTAAAAATATTACAGTTCTGATAAATTTCCAAAAAGGAAGAACCTTTATGATGTGCAGATCTTAAAAGCATTTCCTGCAGATGTTTTGGATCCCTGTCCATGGTTCTTGCAACAAAAGTAGCATCAGCGCCAAGTGCAAGTGCAGCAGGATTAAAAGGATGATCAATGCTTCCAACCGGCGAACTTTTTGTGATTTTTCTTTGTTCGCTGGTAGGAGAATATTGCCCTTTGGTCAAACCATAAATTTCATTATTAAAAAGCAGAACATTCACGTCAAAATTGCGCCTGAGCAAATGAATTGTATGATTGCCGCCAATGCTTAAAGAATCACCATCGCCGGTAACAATCCATAAACTCAATTCAGGCCGGCTCGCTTTTAATCAACTGGCAATAGCTGTTGCGCGGCCATGAATACTGTGCATTCCAAAAGTATTCATATAATAAGGAAAGCGGCTGCTGCAGCCAATCCCGGAAATAATTACAAAATTTTCCCTGGGAATTCCTAAAGTTGGAAACACTTTTTGTACTTGCGCCAAAATAGAATAATCTCCACAACCGGGGCACCACCGCACTTCCTGGTCTGTCATAAAATCTTTGGAAGTTAGTTTTTGCGGAGCAATAGCAATGTCATTCATCTCAAAAAATTAGGAGGTCAAAGTTACTATATATGCAATAATCAGAAAGTATATGAATTGTGAAATACGGAATAAAATTTTTAAAAGAGAATCTCGAACGTTGTCCTAAGAAAATGCAAATCTTTATTATTTCTTGCTTTGCTGCACCCGGAAAGTCGCTTTTAATCAAAAAAAATTTGGCAAATTAAAATCGGGCACTCAACTTTGCGCCAGTTCTTTGTGAATCACTTATCAAGAAAGGCAGAGGGAATGGCCCGTTGACGCCTTGGCAACCTAAAATGGTTTTAAAAACATTAAAAGGTGCTAATTCCAACTTCACAATTGTGGGGAAAGATAAGACAGACTCAAGTTTTAATAAACAAATAAAACCGGTGTTCAGGTTTAAAATATATTAACTCATCTGATTCTGTCAGGTGAGTTTTTTTTTGCTCTCAAGCGCTGTATTTTCTTTTCTTTTTTGATAAATGGGCTCACTAAAAGCTAAATACACAAATACGTATAAATCTAAAAACAAAAATGGAAACGCATAAGAAATTAGTATTGGGAATTTTCGGTTTCGGTGTCGTTGGTGAGGGACTTTATAAAGTGCTGAATCAAACGCCATCCTTAAATGCAGTCATCAAAAAAGTTTGTATTAAAAACGGCATTAAAAAAAGAAATGCACCGGCAGAATTATTTACCACCGATCGGAACATTTTGCTGAATGACCCCGAAATAAATGTCATCGTTGAAATGATTGACGATGCAGATGCCGCGTATGAAATTGTCAAAACTGCTTTCATAAATGGCAAGTCGGTAGTAAGCGCCAGTAAAAAAATGATCGCTGAGCATCTGCCTGAATTGTTAGAACTGGAACAAAAAACCGGCGCCTCATTTCTTTATGAAGCGGCTTGTTGCGCTTCCATTCCTGTCATCAGAAACCTGGAAGAATATTATGACAACGACTTGTTGCATTCCATCAGCGCAGTGGTAAATGGGTCGACAAATTATATTCTGACCAAGATGTTTGAAGAAAAACTTTCTTTTAAAAATGCATTGTTGCAGGCACAGCAACTTGGCTTTGCCGAAAGCAATCCGGTCCTGGATGTAGAAGGATATGACGCACTCAACAAATGGACTTTTCTATTGACCCATGCATATGGAATCTTGCCCAAAACAGGCGATATCGTTTTTACCGGCATACAAAGTGTTACTGCAGAAGACGCGCAGCAGGCTGAGAAAAAAGACTGCGTAATAAAATTGGTCGCTTCTGCAAAAAAACTAAAGAACGGAAAAGTTGCTGCTTATGTACTTCCGCATTTTGTAAAAAAAGATGATCAGCTTGCCTTCATCAAAAATGAATACAATGGAGTAGTGATAGAAAGTTCGTTTGCCGATAAGCAGTTTTTTTATGGAAAAGGAGCGGGTAGTTTACCAACTGCATCAGCTGTGTTGAGTGATATTTCTGCCTTGCGCTACCACTATAAATATGAATACAAGAAATTGCATCATCATAAACCTAACGAACTAAGCAGTGATTTTTATGTAAAAGCTTATGTAGGATTTACGGATTGGAATCACATCCGGAAAGATGATTTTGAAAGCATTGAAGAATGGCATTCCAATGAACAGATAAATTATTTAGTTGGGATCATTCATTTTGATAAATTGAAAAACAGCACGTGGTGGAAAAAAACTAACGTCTCACTCATACTCACTGCCGACCCGGTTATCGAATCGCTCGATATTGTAAAACTGAAAAAAAGAAGCCTTGAGCTTGCAGGATTTTCGGGCGGCTACAGTTTATCCTGATAATTGTTTGTTGTTTAATTTTTCAAAGGCCATCATTTGTTGATGGCTTTTGTTATTTATGAATCGGTAATAGTATTGCTAATTGCTGTTTTCTTCTATAAATTGCATTCAGCAAAATCAAAGCATGAAAAGAAGAAAGGCTTTATCAACAATGGCTATTCTCATTGGCGGCGCAATGGTAAGCACAGAAACGTTTTTTTCGTCTTGTAAATCGGATGTAAAAGAAGCGGTTTTTACCAAAGAAGACATAAGCTTGTTGGATGAGATTGGTGAAACAATCATTCCTGCAACCGCTTCTTCGCCAGGAGCTAAAGCAGCGAAGATTGGCGAATTCATGAAGGTTTATGTAACAGATTGCTATGATGCTGCCAGCCAGCAAACTTTTTTTGAGGCGATTACACGCGTTAAAAATTTATCAGAGAAAAAATATGGAATTGGATTTTTAAATCTCACGATTGCTGAAAGACGTGATGTACTTAATGAACTTGGAAAGGGAAAACCGGCAACGGTTGTGAATAAAGTGAAACCAGTGGCTGGTAGTGGAGATGCGATTCAGACAGGAAAAGAACCGCAGGCGAAAAGTAAATTGAAGGATGTACCCAATCATTATTTTTCAATGCTTAAAGAACTCACCTTATTAGGATATTTTACTTCTGAACCTGGCGCCACAAAAGCATTGAGATACACACAAACTCCCGGATACTACAAAGGAGATGTTCCTTATGTAAAAGGCGATAAAGCCTGGGCGACATGAGAAAAAAGGATTTGTAAGTTTTAAAAAGTTTTAGTTGCTGAATTGGAAAATGATCAATCTTAAATCGGAAAATCATCAAGCCTAAATCGAAAACATGGGAAATATTAATTCAAAAGGGATTAATCAAAACACTTACGATGCCATTGTGATTGGCTCCGGAATTAGCGGTGGTTGGGCTGCAAAAGAGTTGTGTGAAAAGGGATTAAAAACACTCGTTTTGGAAAGGGGCAGAAATGTGAAGCACCTTGTAGATTACCCAACAATGGCGAAAGATCCATGGGATTTCCCCCACAGAAACGATCTGACTTTAAAAATGAAAGAAGACAATCCGATCGTGTCCAAATGCTATGCATTCAGGGAAGATGCGATGCATTTTTTTGTAAAAGACAAAGAGCATCCGTATGTGCAGCAAAAACCTTTTGATTGGATTCGTGGCTACCAGGTTGGCGGAAAATCGTTGATTTGGGCACGCCAAACCCAGCGTTGGAGCAAATATGATTTTGAAGGTCCTGCCAGAGACGGTTTTGCAGTTGACTGGCCGATCAGGTACGAAGATATTGCTCCCTGGTACAGCCATGTGGAAAAGTTCGTAGGTATCAGTGGCAACAAAGATGGGCTGGACACGTTGCCTGATGGAGAATTTTTGCCGCCATGGGAAATGAATCAGGCAGAAAAAATGCTACAAAAACGGATCATGGGCAACTATAAGGATCGCAATGTAATCATCGGTCGCTGTGCTCATCTCACGCAGCCCAAAGAAATTCATCTTCAGCAAAACAGGGGAAAATGCGAAGCCAGAAATTTATGCCAGCGTGGATGCCCGTTTGGTGGTTATTTTAGTTCTAATTCTTCCACATTACCCTGGGCAGCCAAAACAGGAAACCTTACTGTACAGCCTGATTCGGTTGTTCATTCAATTATTTATGATGGGAAGAAAAACAAGGCCACAGGAGTAAGAGTCATTGATGCGCATTCAAAAAAGATTACAGAATATTTTGCAAAGATCGTTTTTGTAAATGCCGCCGCATTGAATACCAATCTCATTTTATTAAATTCAGTTTCCACGCGTTTCCCAAACGGATTAGGGAATGACAATGGGTTATTAGGAAAATACGTTGCCTTTCAAAATTACCGTGGTACGCTGTCGGCAAATATTGACGGATTCCTCGATTCTTATTATTATGGCCGTCGCCCTTGTGCTGTGATGATGCCTAATTTTAGAAATGTGCACAAGCAGGAAACTGATTTTCTGCGTGGCTACATGGTATTTTTTAGCGCGTATCGCTCGAGAGGACATTTTGCCGGAGCTGAACAAATGGGAGAAGCGTTTAAAGAAGCACAAACACAGCCGGGAAACTGGCATGTTTCCATGATGATGCAGGGAGAAACGATTCCGAAAGAAACCAATCAGGTAAGTTTGAGCAAAGACCAAAAAGATCAGTGGGGAATGCCATTATTGTCCATTTCAGTGGATTATGACGACAATGATGAAAAGTCGCTAAAAGATTTTCTAACTCAGGGTGCTGAAATGCTGGAGAAATCAGGATGTAAAAATATTAATACAAACGATAGTAAGCAGGCACCTGGTTTAGATATTCATGAAGTAGGCGGAGTAAGAATGGGTAAAGATCCGAAAACCTCCCTTCTAAACAAATGGAACCAGTTGCATGCCTGCCCCAACGTGTTTATTACAGACGGTGCGTGTATGACTTCTACAGGTACTCAAAATCCATCGATCACTTTTATGGCTTTGACTGCGCGCGCTGCAAACTATGCAGTAGAAGAGTTGAAAAAAGGAAATCTATAAAGAATATAAAGCTATTCTAACTGTAAATTTCGGATTGATCAGATAATGGTCTTTAAAAAAATAGTTATGAAAAATGAAAAGAATGACATACGGGTATTGATCATTGGTTGCGGAAACA
Organism: Chitinophagaceae bacterium; assembly: GCA_023251285.1. Lineage (GTDB taxonomy): Bacteria > Bacteroidota > Bacteroidia > Chitinophagales > Chitinophagaceae > Ginsengibacter. The sequence continues at coordinate 7,378 of JAHEZB010000046.1, forward strand.
TGGGAACGTCTCATGCGTTGGCTTATCATACTTTGCCTGGTTTTAAAATTTGTGGCATCGTATCAAGGGGAAATAGTAAACATAAGTTGAATGATAAATTGGGTGGTGGTTTCCCTGTGTTTGATGATGTGGATGAAGCATTGAAGGAAACTATGCCGGACGCAGTTTGCATTTCCACTTATCCCGATACCCACGAGAGTATTGCGATTAAGGCGTTGGAACATGGATGCGATGTGTTCATTGAAAAG
>JAHEZB010000046.1:7635-9392 GCA_023251285.1 Chitinophagaceae bacterium
AAAGCCTTTGGCAGATTCTGTTGACGGAGCAGAACGGGTGGCTGAAACAGCAAAAAGAATGAATAAGAAATTGGTGGTTGGGTATATTTTGCGCCATCATCCTTCATGGGAAAAGTTCATCGACTTAAGTCATCAGTTGGGCAAACCTTTGGTAATGCGTATGAATTTGAATCAGCAAAGCCACGGCGCTACCTGGGCTACGCATTTAAATTTGATGAAAAGTCTTAGCCCTATTGTCGATTGCGGTGTTCATTACCTGGATGTAATGTGCCAGATGACCCAGGCAAAACCGGTTCAGGTAAACGCCATTGGCGCGCGTCTAACGGATGAAATTCCAGCCGGTAATTATAATTATGGCCAGTTACAAATCCGTTTCGAAGACGGTTCTGTTGGCTGGTATGAAGCCGGCTGGGGTCCAATGATTAGTGAAACCGCATTCTTTGTGAAAGATGTTATCGGCCCAAAAGGCTCTGTGTCAATTGTGCCAAAAGAAAACAGTAAGGCCGGTAAGTCGGATTCTGTTGAATCGCATTCTAAAACCGAAAGCCTTCTTTTTCATTCTGCTGAGCTGGATGAAAACGGGCAGTTTTTGAACCCCGATCAAATCATCGATTTAAACGATGAACCGGATCACCAGGAATTGTGTAATCGCGAACAACGATATTTTTTAAAAGTAATCCAGGAAGATATCGACCTGACGAATCACGTTCAGGATGCCATTAATAGTTTACAAATCGCTTTTGCTTGTGATGAATCGGTGCGAAGTGGGAAGGTAGTTTCCTTGTGATGTATTGCCTGTTTCCATTTTTATCGACGAAGCGCAAAAATTCATACCTGCTTCATAAGTTGTGCAGGTTTCCGGAAAAAGTATTCGCTTTACGGAAAGTTATCTGTCTTAAATAGAATAATTAGTGATGGCGTGGAAGCCGCCAAGAATCACTGAACATCTGTTGATCTTTAAGTAGCAAAGGTGTTTATGCAACATGAGATTATCTTTCTCCAGAGGAAGTGATCTTAAATACGACATAAAATAAGATGAAGAATTATCATCAAAAGCCTTTTATTAAACCATAAATTCTAATAACAAAAAATGTCTTTAATTCTCAGTAACATATTCCTGTATAGCTTTTTTAGACTTAAAAATTACGTGTATAGCTATTTCACAGGATTTATCTATTAAACTGTATGGCTATTTTAGGACTAGATAGAATGTATGAAGAGTGTATGGATAATGTATGAAGAGTGTATGGATACTATATGAAGAGTGTATGGATAGAGTATGCATCCTTCGCTTCAAAGGCATAGATAAGGTATGGATAGAGTATGAGGAGAGTATGAGGAATGTATGAAGAGTTTATGCGTGGCCGATAAGATTGTTACACATTTGCTCAAACGTTACCTCAAACACAAATGCCCTTAATAAGAAAAGTAGTAAATGGAGTTTCTAAAAAAATTTTTCCGCTGAAAGGTAGCATGGTTGCGGCTTTCAAAATCCTTAACAAAATTTAGTCAAAATATTTTTGCGGAGAAGTTAACTCGCCCTATCTTTGCACTCCGCTCGAAAAAAAAGAGCATAGTTCTTAGAAAAAAAGCCAGATAAAAAATAGAAACTCAGGGTTTAAAAAAATAAATTTTGAAGATTTTAAAAATAAATTTGGTCAGAATAAAAAAGGCTCTTACTTTTGCACTCCCAAATCAAAAATGGGTGGTCAAAAAAAGGCCAAAAGATCTTTGAAAGTTTGGAAGTAACAGCACTG
>JAHEZB010000047.1 GCA_023251285.1 Chitinophagaceae bacterium
TAAACGATTTCCAGGACAAAGAAAAAGCGTTTGAAATTATTAATGAATCCATTCAATTTTATAAAGAAACGTATCCGAAATAATAAAAACAAAACCAAAACCAACGAATGAAAAAACTACTACTGGCTGCATTGATCTGCATTGGATTTTCATGCGTGAAAGACAAAGTGCCTGGAGATCCTGAACAGCAATATCATACCAGGTGCGGCACCCTTTTAACTACCCCAACTTTGGATAGCTTCGTTCCTCCTACTTATTATATTACTGCAATTGTTGCCTTCAAAGAAGGTAACGAAGTAGTTCATTTTCACGGCGATGTTACCGGCGATCATGATAGTTCATGGTTTTTGCCGAGATATAGCAAGGACAGTATTTATTGTACGGATCCCGTGAAAAAATAAAATCCATTGCTTAGAATTGTTTAGACGAAAACAATTTTTGCGATTTGCAGTAAAAGAATAAAAAAAGCTGATTCTTATTTTGGTTTACCATCATTTTTTCATTTTCAAAATTTCCCGGGCAAATTATTCAAACCCACGCCAAACAAAGATCTCCAAAGAATCTGAATTCAATTTTTAAATCAACTTCTTGATCTTTTATAAAATGAGCATTGATAAATCCTTGTCCATCTTCATAAAAAACTTCGTTCAAACTCATGTTATTTTTAAAGCTCAATTGTCCTTTCCCATACCATTTGAAAATGGATTCTTTGGCGCTCCAGAAAAGTGTTAAAAGCTGATATTCTAACGTGGAAGGTTCATCCGAGAAGGTTGAGCAAAGGTGAAGTTCTGATTCACGCAAAAATCTTTTCTTCACTAATTCAATTTTAGGAGTAATTAATTCTACATCAATACCCACAGCTTTATTTTCACTTACAATCGCCGCGGCAAAATCTTTACAATGCGAAATAGAGAAATGCAATTTTCCATTGGATAATAAAGGTTTTTTTGATTGCGCAATTTCAATCAAATGAAAAGGAAAATCAGGATGCAACAACTGCAAAAGATACCGGCCGGCAAGATGTTGTAGCCTCTTGTGTGGATGCACCACTTCTTTTGTAACCGACACCTTTTCTAAAAAAAAGTCTTCATTTTCTGTAATCTGCCAAACGGCAAGTTTTGTAGATTCGTTGATATTATGTTGATAAAACAGAGGCATTTAAAAAAAATTATCCTTCACTTTGTGGTTTGATGAATTATTTTGCAACTGTAAAAATAACCGCAATTAAATGATTTTATCTGACAAGAGAATTTTGGAAGAAATAGATAACAAAACGATCATAATAAAACCATATAACCGTGAAAAATTAGGGAGCAACAGTTATGATGTGCATCTCGGCAAAAACCTCGCTGTTTATAAAGATAAAGTCCTTGATGCGAAAAAACACAACGAAATTGAGCATTTTCAAATCCCTGAACAGGGTTACATTTTAGAGCCGGATCAATTATACCTGGGTGTTACCGATGAATATACAGAGACACATGCGCACGTTCCATTTCTCGAAGGTAAATCTTCAACAGGCCGGCTTGGGATTGATATCCATGCCACAGCCGGAAAAGGCGATGTCGGTTTTTGTGGTCACTGGACGTTGGAGATTTCCTGTAAAATCCCTGTTAGAATTTATGCAGGAATGCCTATCGGGCAGCTTATTTATTTCCCGGTGGAAGGGGAAGTCGAGGTTACCTATGATTCAAAGAAAAATGCCAAATATAGCCATCAACCCGATAAGCCGGTAGAAAGTATGATGTGGAAAAATAAGTTTTAAAGCTGCCGCGATAAATAAATAATTTCCAATTTTTCATTTTTGCAGGAATTCAAAATTTCCAAAAAAGCCATTTTCTTTTCTTTATCATCAGTTAATAAATGCTCAGAATTGAGAAGAATTATTCTCACTTTTTCTTCTTTTACCCAATCCAAATCTCCCAACACTTCTTCCAGTGCGTCCAGGTTATGCCCAAAATAATCCGGGATGGAAAGCTGTTGCTGCAATGTTTGATAACACTGCTGAATACTTTTACAAATATTGCCATCTATAAAAACAAATCGTATGTTTTTTTCAGAGTAGTATGAAACAGGAATATGAAAAATCGTACTCATTTTATTTGGGTAAAAGTTTGATAATGATCATTCGTGTACCAACTTCGGCCATCACTTCCGGTTACGATCCTTTCAGTGCCCCTGTTTTGTCCGGGAATTTTTGGGTTCACATCCCATTCCTGGTATTGAATCGGATTTCCTACGCTGTCATCCTGTGGCAAATTTTTTTCGCGGTTTGAAAACACAGTGCCACCAACATATCCAGGCATAGGATGGTGATTTGCGTTAATGTATTTCAAAACGTCATATACTTTTTGGGGAATCTGGACAGTTGTGGTTTTTTGGGTTTCCTGGCCAATACTCTGAGAAGGGGCGACAGAAGATTTGGTATTCGTTGCAGAAGGTGCAGTTTCAAAAATCTGCTTTCCTACAAACAACCCTAAGATCAACCCGATAATGATTCCCAAAATTAATTGAGCATAATTTTTTTGCATAAATCAAAGATATAATATCAATCATAAAAATAACGTAAACAGTTGCAGCTTTTAGATTCAAGACCTCTATTTTAAAAATTTTCTTTTTTCATAAAAAAAGGCGTAGGTGGTTAGCCTACGCCTCGGGGCAATTCAATTAGGAATTGAAAATTTAAGAATTTTGATCATTATCCGGGCCGTGATTTTGTCCGTTATTTAAATCGTCATTATTCATTCCGCGGCTTTGATTATCCATATTCGTTCTTTCATTATGGAAGTTTTTTGCTGCATTTGCAACCGCTTGTTCCCGCTCAGATTTTAAAGCAAGGATATTTTGTTTTCTCTCTGCTTTCGGCACACTTTTGTCCTTTCTTGCAGCTTTAATCTTATAGCCATAATCGGCTCTGATTGCCGCTATTTGCGCGTCTAATTGAGAGGTAGGTTTGTAAGGTGCAAAGCCGTAACCATATGGATAACCAAAAAGCGGATAACCAAAATAAGGGTAACCATATCCGAAACCACCGTAGGTAAATCCAATGGCCGGAGCAATAATAACCCTGGTATGTCCGCGGTAATAACCTCTACCCTTTTGCGCATAAGCACCTGATGCAAGTGCCAACGATGCGACGATCATTATTATTATCTTTTTCATAAATTGATTTTTTAATTTTTCATTTCATTAGACGCGAAAACAAGAAAAAGTCATAAAAAAAAGCAGCCAAAACTGGAACTATAACAGTTTGTTTTTTAAGGAATGTTAACGTCAAGCTTAAAGAAGTATTTTAATCAATTTGTTCCATAAGTCAGTCACTGATTCTTGTGGAAAATCTTTACAAATGACGCTCCTTTTACCCAGATATTTTTAGGAAGCTCTTTTAGAACATTTTCCCGATGAGAAATTTTTTCCAACAAACGAAGAAATATTGGAGAATCGCAATTTATTTTTGAAATTTGAAACAATAAGCTTTGAATAAACTGAAATTTTTGTTGATGAAAAAATCCACATTCCTTTTTTCTTTCTTGTTTTTCCTGCAGCTTGGCTTTTCACAAACCGTCGAAAAAGTGGCTCCGGGAATTTGGAAAATCACTTATGGCGTCCCTGAAAAACATTTACCAACAGAATTTAAAGAAAAACCGCTATCGGCTGCCATGCAGCAATTACCCGATAATAATACCGTTCCATTTAATTTAAAAAGTATTCGTTTTTCCAACTTGCCTTCCGGTGTTTTAGCTGAAATCGATGTTGACAGCAGCGAGCGTTTCTATGGTTTTGGATTACAAATAAATTCTTTTGAACAAAGAGGCATGAGAAGAGAAATCCGTACTTGTAGCTGGCCTGTCGGAAACGTTGGTTTTAGCCATGCCCCGATGCCTTTTTATATTTCGTCAAAAGGTTATGGAGTGTTGGTAAATACCTCGCGATATACCATCTTTTACATGGCGTCAAAAGGCAAATTAAACCGTTCAAAAGCGATGTTAACTGATACTTCAGCCAAAAATATAGCATTAAATACCGTTGATCTTTATGGAAAAAAATACAGCCGTTCTGATGAAGTAAGCATTCTTACGGAAGGAACCAAAGGAGTTGAAATTTATGTTCTAAGCGGACCTTCAATGCTCGATGTGGTGCAGCGGTACAATCTTTTTTCGGGTGGCGGATCATTGCCGCCTTTATGGGGTTTGGGATTTGAATACCGTGCGAAAGCAACTTTCAACAGCCAGCAGGTTTTGCAAACAGCCAATTATTTTCGTTCTAATCATATTCCCTGCGACATATTCGGACTTGAACCGGGATGGCAAAGTGCGTCGTATTCCTGCTCGTTTAAATGGAATGATAAAAACTTTCCAAATCCTGATTCGTTTGTTGACACGATGAATTCCCGGAATTTCAAAATCAATTTATGGGAGCACGCCTACACACATCCCACCTCTCCTATTTTCTCTCAAATTGCTCCGTATTCCGGCGATTATACGGTTTGGACCGGCGCGGTTCCGGATTTTATTTTGCCGCAGGCGAGAAAGATATTTGGTGGTTATCACGAAAAAGAATTTGTGAAAAAAGGCATAGCAGCTTTTAAACTCGATGAATGCGATGCGGCAGATTATGCAAATGCTGGTAAAGAATGGAGCTTTCCGGATATTGCCCGTTTTCCTTCAGGAATAGATGGGATCCAAATGCGCCAGATATTTGGTTATTTGTATCAGCAAACGATGTTGGATATTTATAAGAAAAACAATCTTCGTTCGATGTTTGATGTCAGAGCATCTTATCTTTTCGCGTCGCCATTTGCTTCGGCTCTTTATTCAGATATGTATTCCCTCAGAGATTTTGTGCGCATGACCGTCAATTCTGGATTTGCCGGTGTAAACTGGTCGCCGGAATTACGTGAAACTTCGTCTGATGCGGAACTAATTCGCCGTATGCAGGCAAGCCTGATGTCGTCGCATATGGTTGCCAATTGCTGGTACCTGGATTTGCCTCCGTGGTTGCAATATGATACGCAAAAAAATGTGCAACATGAGCTTTTGCCAAACGCAAAAGAACTGGAAGCTGCGGCAAAGAAACTGGTTGATTTGAGAATGTCTCTTTTGCCCTATTTGTATTCTGCCTTTGCTGAATATCATTTTACCGGAAAGCCGCCTTTTCGAGCTTTGGTGCTCGATTATCCCGGTGATAAAAATGTATGGCAGATGGATGATGAGTATATGATGGGCGACAATATCTTGTGTGCACCATTTATTGACAGCGGGTTCACAAGAGAAGTATATTTTCCGGAAGGTATTTGGTACGATTTTAATAATAATAAAAAATATGAAGGCGGCCAAAACTATAGGATCAATATGCAGCTGAATGAGATACCGATGTTTGTAAAAAGCAATACCATCTTGCCTTTAGCTAAACCGGTTGAATTTATTTCTCCATCCACTGTATTGGAAATAAACTGTAAAATGTATGGGAATGCCGCTCACCGGATCAAATTATTTGAAGACAACAGTTTTAATTTTGATTTTGAAAAAGGAAAGTACAACTGGCTTAATATTTCCTGGAAGGAAAACAAAATCAGCATTGCACGAAATGGGAATTATTCAAAGAAATTGTATGAAGTAAACGCGACCGCAGAAGTTTTAGATAATTGAACTTTTATCTTCTTTGTTGCTTTTCAATCCGGCAAACAAAGAAATAGCAACCTTTTATATTTTGCTATCGCAGATTCTACATCCTAAATCATCCGATTCCATGTGTTGAATCACCAGCATTCTAAAATCTTCTATCACTTGTGGCACAATTTTCCTGTATCCTTTTTTTATGCGAAAATATACTTTAGTCAAATGGGCGTTGGTTTTAATCATAGTGTTTTTAAGCTTTAGTATTTTGATCTATGCAAAATCAATTTTATTACCGCTTACGCTTGGCGGCCTTTTGGCGATGCTGTTCATGCCGCTTTGCCGGTGGTTTGAAAGAAAGGGTGTAAAGCGCGCTTATGCGTCCCTCATCTGTATTATCGTTTTCCTTTTAATCCTGGGCCTCGTAACTTATTTTTTTGTATGGCAAATCACAGCTATCGGTCGCGATATCACTGAAATAGAAACAAATGTTAACCGGCGCGTTGACGAATTGCAACAGTTCTTTTATTACAAATTTGGAATTACTCCTGGTAATCAGAAAAAAATACTTGAAGGTAAACATGATGGTAGTCTTGGCGCTATTATCAGTGCAGTCATGGGATCCCTGATGTATTTTGTTACCAATTTCATCATTATGCTCGTGTATATTTTCATGCTCCTATATGCCCGAGGACATTTGAAAAACTTTATTTTAAAAATAGTAAACCCATCTCATACCGCTAAAACTGAACGCATCATTTTTGAATCAAGTAAAGCAACACAGCACTATCTGCTTGGTTTCGCCTTGTTGGTTACGGTGCTCTGGTTATTGTATGGTATTGCTTTTTCAATTATCGGCGTCAGAAATGCCTTTTTTTTTGCTGCATTATGCGGACTGCTGGAAGTCATTCCATTTATTGGAAGCCTTTTCGGCATTATACTTACCATGCTCATGGTCGTATCGCAGGCGGGAGGCGGCGGAATGATTTTCGCTGTTTTTATTGTTTATGTGGTCCTGCAGTTTACGCAGTTTTACATCATTCAGCCATTGCTGCTGGGAGGTGAAGTAAACGTGAATCCGCTTTTTGCAATTACGGTGTTGATACTGGGAGAAATGGTTTGGGGTTTGGGAGGAATGATCATGGCGATTCCTTTGACAGGGATGGTCAAGATCATTTGTGATAATGTTGAAGAACTACATCCTTATGGATATCTTCTGGGTAAAAGCGATGAATCGAGAGGAAGTATTTTTAATAAAATGAGAAAATGGTTCAGCAGAAAATAGCGTGTTATTTGAGATATATAATCTTTGATCTCTGATTTTCAGATGTACAAGGCTTTCGCATTTTCACATTAAAGAAACTTTCTTTCCTGTTTTTGCCGCTTCATAAATAGCGCTAATAATTTTCAAATCTTTCAACGCTTCTTCTCCGTCTACCGGAAGCAACGGTTTTTTATTTCTCAAAATAATGTCTGCCATTTCATCCATCTGCACCGTTTGATGAGTTACGTCCGGCGCGATCAACTCACCTTTGTTTGTGCGACCACGTATCGGGCCGTATCCTGTTGCCGGCATTAATTCCGCAAAACCATTTGTGCCATTCAGGAAAAAACGATCCAGGTTATTCATACTGTATGTAGAAAGGCAGGATGCCACTGCACCTGACGGAAAACCCATTTGAAAAAGCATCGTTTCATCAATTCCTTCTTTAAATTTTACCGGGTCATTTTTGACGGCTTCTGCGGTTACCCATAGCGGCTCTTCTCCAATCATATATCGTGATCCGTTTACCGCGTAAATTCCAATGTCCATCATGGAGCCGCCGCCAGAAAGTGCTTTGTTGAGCCGCCATTGGTTGGGATCGCCAATCGTAAATCCGGCTAATCCCTGGAAGAAAAGAATTTTTCCAAAATCACCCGAGCTGCGCATTTCAATAATTTTTAGCGTATGTGGTTCAAAATGCATTCTATATCCCACCAATAATTTTACGTTAGCCTTTTTACACGCGTCAATCATTTCCTGCGCTTCTTGGGGGTTAATCGCCATTGGTTTCTCGCAGATTACGTGTTTGCCAGCCTTTGCCACCCGTATTACTTCATCATGATGCAGCGCATTTGGGGTGATAACATACACCGCGTCAATATCAGGATTATCTTTTATTGCATCGAAGTTTTCATAATTGTAACAGTTCTTTTCAGGAATCGCGTATTTACTTTGCCAGTCTTTAATTTTCGCAGGAGTACCACTGATCACGCCGGTTAATTTTGCTTTTTTACAGTCGCGCATCGCTTCTGCCACCCGGGTACCATAACTGCCAAGTCCCATGATGGCTACCCGAAGCATGGCATCGTTATCACCTGTTTTATGCGTTTTATTCATAGTAAATGCATTTTTAATGAAAGGAAAAGTAATAGCGCCTAAAGTAACCGTCTCTAAAAAAGCACGACGTGATTTCATGATGAGATTATTTAAATCCGAATTTACTTAAGATTTTTAAAGTGACAATTATTTGTGCAGGTTAAACAATAAACTTTGAAGCTTGGTATTTACTCTTGGTCTGATAATTGTTATTTTTAAAAAAACAAACGCCATGAAAAACGATAAAAACAGGAAGCCAACCGATGAAGGATTAAAAAGTTATAATCCCGCCGACAGGGATTTTCAACGCACTGAAGAGCAAACCGACCGGGTATCACAATCTGAAATAGATGAACAAAAAAGAGAAAAGAATAAGAAGAAGATGTGAACGATAGATAATACAAATGCTGGCGGCAGAATAAATAGTGAATTAAGAAAGGTTGCATCAGTTGGGCCAGGAGTTTTTAAATGTTCATTCGTAACGAAATTCTTATGAGGCAAGTTTATTTTTCAAAGATGTCTTTTAATTCTTAATTTCTTTCTCAAGATACTTTTCAGCATTTCCCGCTATCGCATCCGTTGATTGTTGATTCATGCATTTAAAATGTCCAAGGGGACATTTATTGAAACCTGTTTTTGAACAAGGGCGGCACCACAATTTATTGACCTGGAATACTTCATAATTTGTCTTATAAGGTGTCATGCCAAATGATGGAACGGTATTCCCCCAAACAGAAAGAATATTTTTTTTGAAAGCGGCTGCAATGTGCATCATTCCGGTATCGTGGCTTACGACTAATTTGGCATTACGAACAATATCCGCCGATTCATTTAATGAAAATTTGCCACAGGCATTATAGATTTTTATCGGATCTGTTTCTCCAATTTGCTCTCCATTTGAGAAATCTTCTTTCCCTCCAAGCAAAATAACAGGATGTTCTATTTTTTCAACCAGTTCTTTTAATTTTTCTACAGGAAGCTTTTTGGTATAATGAGCTGCGCCAATAGCAATCGCAACATAACCATGCAAATGAGAAAATGGAATATCTCCTTCTTTTACCTTTTCACTTTCAGGAATAAAATAATCAAGGCCAAGGCCATCATTTACCACGCCTAATTTTTCCAAAGTGGCCATATATCTGTCCACAATATGAACCGGCGGCAGTGTATTTAGTTTAAAATTGGTATATATCCATTTTTTTATATTCAGTTTATTAAAAGAATAAAAAGGAATGTCGCGAATCAGGTTTTTGATCCGTAAGGTGCGCACATTATGGTGCAGATCAATGATGTAATCGTACTCTTCATTTTCTATTCTTCAACCGTTTTATTAAAATTATCTTCCAGTAAAAGAACTTTATCCAGGTATG
>JAHEZB010000586.1 GCA_023251285.1 Chitinophagaceae bacterium
TAGATAGACCAAATGATAGACTAAAAATAATTCTGTGTTGATAATCAATATATTAAGAGGCTTAGACGAATCCGCTCGGGACCTCTTAAATAAGGATTACCAGGCGGTAGTCCTTATTTTTTTTTATCTATCCTTATTTTAAGTGCTGATTCTCAGCATTTTGTTAACATGGTAAAAAATTTTGTTCGTTGATAAACCCTTCATCGTTACAAATTTGTGCAATCGTTTGCATAATTTTTAATCAAAGAAAGCGCTTAAATTCAGCCTCAATTAACACTCTTCATCCACCTTGTACATAAACGTTCTATATGAGAAGGATTTAGTAACATTTCTTGCCAGCGGCGATGAGAAGGCATTTGAAAAGTTGTATCATTTCTATAGCAGCCGTTTATTGGCTTACCTTACCAGGTTAGTAAAATCAGAAACTTTAGCTAGTGAATTATTACAGGACACTTTTGTAAAGATTTGGAATAACCGGCAAAATATCGATCCGGAACAATCTTTTCGTTCTTACTTATTCCGGATTGCTGAGAACTTGGTTTATGATTTTTTCCGCAAAGCTGCACGCGATAAAAAATTGATGACGGCATTAATAAACAGTGCATGTCAATATTCGCATGTCGAAGAAGGTTTTTCTGATAAAGAAAATCAACAGCTTTTGCAGGATGCCATCAATTCATTACCTCCTAAACGGCGTCAAGTTTTTCAAATGGTAAAGATAGAAGAACGTTCCTATGCAGAAGTGAGCGTGCTTCTTGATGTTTCCACCTCCACAATTAATGATCATATTGTAAAGGCGACGAAAACGATCCGTGAAAATTTGGAACGGTACCACGTGATAGAATCAGTGCTTTTTTTTGGATTTCTTTTGCCTTATGTTCTTTAGAAAATTTTCTTGCCAATTTTATTTATAAAAAAATTTTGTCTGCCAGCAGATGAAAAGCTCTTTTCAAACGTATTAGCTATCAAACAAGCAATTTGAGTGAAAAGAAAAATATAGAAAGTTTATTCCAACGGTATCTGAAAAATGAATGTACACCAGCTGAAATAAAAGAATTGTTGCAATATTTCGACGCGCCTGAAAATGAACTCTTGCTCAGGCACCTCATTAAACAACAATCCGAAGCGAACGAAGATGTAAATTCTGTTGTCGATTCCACTTCTTTATTGGAAGTCGCCTTTTCTAATATACAAAAGACGATTGCTGCGAATAACGGAAAGAACACAAAGATCATTCCTTTTTATAAACAGTTTCTGTTTCGGGCAGTTGCTGCAGCGGTGCTGATCTTTTTAATTGCTGCGCCGGCCTTTTATTTTTTTCATCCCAAATCCCAGAGAGCCGTTGCCAGAACAGAAAATGTTCAGAAGGTCAAAGATATTTTACCCGGCAGGAATAATGCAGTTCTCATTCTTGATAATGGGAAAACTATTACTCTGGACAGTGCTGGAAATGGTATGTTAGCCAAGCAAGGTAATATGATGGTGTTGAAAATAAACGGACAGATAGCCTATAAAACAGCAACAGGAGAGATCAGCGCAAAGCCGGTTTATAATACAATTACCACGGCCAAAGGAAATGACTACCAGTTGGTACTTTCTGATGGTTCAAAAGTTTGGCTGAATGCGGCTTCCTCAATCCGGTTCCCGGCATTTTTTGCAGGCAACGAAAGGAAAGTTGAAATAACCGGGGAAGTCTATTTCGAAGTGGCTCATGATGCTTCAAAACCTTTTAGAGTTGATTTTAAAGACAAAGAAGGAAGAAATGGTGAAATAGAAGTTTTGGGTACTCATTTCAACGTGAATGATTATTCTGATGAAGAAAATGTCAAAACAACCTTGCTGGAAGGCTCGGTAAAAATCAGCCGGTTAGGCCAGCACCAAATGCTTTCGCCCGGGCAACAGGCTGTACTTTCTTCTGATGCAATCTCATTAAATAAAAATGTAGATATTACGCAGGTAGTAGCCTGGAAAGATGGATATTTTGTGTTTGACAATACGGATTTGCAAACGCTAATGAGAGAAGTGGCCAGATGGTACAATGTTGAAGTAAGCTTTGAAGGCAAGTTAAGTGGTGAAGGGTATTCGGGGAAAATTTCAAGGAATGTACCGCTATCAGAATTTTTAAAAGTGCTTGAATTGAATAATGTTCGGGTTAAAACCGACGGAAGAGAAGTAATTATAATGCCTTAATAGAAGTGTAAATTAATATTAAAATAAAAAGTGAATCAAAAAAGCCAGTAGTGCGGTAACACTGCTGGCCGGAATTCAGGTTCATTTCTGTCCCGTGGAGGACATCATAAAAAGCGATTTAGGAAGTGCTTATTTTTTAACCTAAAAACTAAACAAAGTTATGTTTTTAAAAATTATGTGGAATTATCCTTTTGGTAAAAAAAGGTATTTCAAAAAAACCCTGTTGATCATGAAGCTCACCGCCATTTTGCTTTTTGCTGCCTGTTTGCAGGTAGGCGCTAAAGGCTATTCGCAAAACATCACCCTTTCTCGGAACAATGTTTCTTTGAGACAGGTTTTTAAAGAAATAGGAAATCAAAGCGGCTACCAGTTTTTTTACAAAGACAGGTTAATCAGGCAGGCCGATAACGTGAGCATACACGTAACGAATGCGAGTGTTGAGGAAGCACTGAATCAATGTTTGAAAGGTCAGCCTTTATCTTATTCTATTTT
>JAHEZB010000048.1 GCA_023251285.1 Chitinophagaceae bacterium
CTTTACATTCTATCGTGAGGTCCTTGGCTTCATTCAGTGTATTCAGATTTTTTCTGGGCTTTGGCGAATCAGGTAACTGGCCTGGTGCTACCAAATCCAATGCTGAGTGGTTCCCCGCAAAAGAAAGAGCAATTGCACAAGGTATATTTGGTGCAGGCGCTTCCATAGGTTCTGTGATTGCCGCACCGGCTATTGCTATATTATATTTACATATTGGCTGGCACGGTACTTTTTTGTGTATAGCGGTGTTAGGATTTTTATGGATAATTCCCTGGCTCATCATTAATAAAAACACGCCCGATAAACATCCGTGGATTACTAAAAAAGAGCAGGAATATATTACTCAATCGAACACGGATATTGTCAATACTATCCCCGAAACCAATGTGTATTCCTGGAAGGAATTATTAAAGTTTAAAAAAACCTGGAGTATTGTATTGTCAAGATTTTTTATTGATCCAGTGTGGTGGCTTTTTGTAACATGGCTTCCCACTTTTTTAAAAGACCAGTTTCATTTTGATATACAACAAGTGGGTGCTTTTTCATGGATGCCTTATTTGTTAGCTGCCATAGGTGGCCTTGCAGGAGGTTTTTATTCTTCTTACCTGATTAAAAAAGGGAAAGATGCTGTGAAGGCAAGAAATCTTGCTATTGGTATAGGTTCACTCATCATGTTATTATCACTGGTACTGATAGTTGTCTATCTGCCAAATTTAAAAAATAATGAAGGGCTTGCTATTGCATTAATAGGAGCTACGCTTTTTGGATTTCAATTTGTTATTAATAACATACAAACGTTGCCCAGCGATTTTTTTAATGGAAAAAATGTAGGTGTTGTATCTGGCATGGGTGGCACTTCTGCCATCGTTGGTGTATTAATTACAACATGGCTGGTGCCGGTACTTACAAAAACAAGCTACATTTCCTTCTTTGTTCTGGCTGCCGTATTAGTGCCGCTTTCATGGTTATCCTTAAAGTTTTTCGGCAGAAAATAGTTTTTTTGATTTATGCCTTGTTAAGTTTATTGGTTTTCCTGATAGAAAATTCAAGTACAATTTTAAATGAAAAAAATAATAACATTTGGAGAGGTTCTATTACGTTTTTCACCTCCCAATCATTTGAGATTCCAGCAGACAACTTCCTATGACCTTCATTATGCAGGAGCGGAATTCAATACGGCAATTTCATTAAGCCTGCTGGGTATGCCAGTTGGTTTTGTTACCCGTTTACCTGAAAATGATTTAAGTGATTGTGTAATTCAGCAATTAAATAAATTTAAAATTGATACGGATAAGATAGTCTTTGGTGGTAAACGCCTCGGCATATATTATCTGGAAAGTGGCGCAGTACTAAGAGGAAGTAAAGTTATTTATGACCGTGAACATTCTTCCATTGCAGAAATAGAGCAAGGCATGATAAACTGGGAGAGCGTATTTAAAGATGCCGGGTGGTTTCATTTCACAGGAATCATCCCTGCTATTTCCCAGACTGCCGCAAATGAAACGCTAAGAGCTGTGAAGATTGCAAAAAGGTTAGGATTGCAAATCAGCGTGGATTTGAATTACAGAAGTAAACTTTGGAAGTATGGTAAGCAACCTTATGAAGTAATGACCGAATTGGTTGAAAATTGCACAGTAGTAATGGGAGATCCCGGAACAGCAAAAACGTATTTTAATATTTCTACCGATGCTCCGGATGGAGAGGAAAGATATCATTCTGTATTGAACGAAATGAAGGAAAAATTTCCGGGGGTGAACAATTTTATTTTTTCCTATCGTGGTTTGAGTAATGCCAGCAATAACACCTTTGGCGCCTACCTGTACGATGGCACAGACTTTTACCAGTCTTCAGAATATAATATGAGTGGTATGATTGACCGGCTTGGCGGCGGCGATGCGTTAATGGCAGGGTTAATTTATGGATTATCAAATTACCCGAACAAGCAGGAAGCGCTCGACTTTGCTGTTGCAGCCTCCGTTTTAAAATCATCTATACATGGTGATACCAACTTTGTTTCGGCAAACGAAGTGCTTGATATTATGAATGGAAATACTTCGGGGCGCATTAATCGTTAAAATAAGTTTATGGATAAAGTTATCAATCAAATATTGCAAACACCTTTTGTTCCCGTCTTTTTTCATAGTGATATTGAAATATGCCACCAGGTATTTGAAGCCTGTTATGCCGGCGGTGTAAGGATATTTGAATTTACCAATAGAGGTAGCAATGCTTTGGAGAATTTTAGAGAACTAAAGCAACGGCAACAGGAAAAATTTCCCGATTGCTATTTGGGTATTGGAACCATAATGAATAAAAATGCAGCCGAACAATTTATTAATGCAGGAGTATCATTTATAGTCTCTCCTTATTTTTCTTCTGAGGTTGCTGAAGTTTGCATGCATCATAAAGTGCCCTACATACCCGGTTGTATGACAGTTAAAGAGATTGCAGAAGCAAATGAAGCCGGTTGCAGTTTGGTAAAAATTTTCCCTGGCGAAGTAGTGGGGATTAGTTTTGTTAAAGCAGCGAAGGCGGTGTTGCCGGGAATAAAAATGATGATCACGGGCGGAGTCAATAAAGAGAATGCCGGCGACTGGCTGAACGCCGGAGCCGATGCGGTTGGAATTGGTTCGCAGGTAATAAAAGTTTCTGATAAAAATGAGATGATGAATCTTCAGAATACAATTGAAGCATTGTTTTCTGAATTGCATAACAAAGAAAAATGATAAACAGAAATATTCTTACGCTCGATGAATTTACCATCCGGCAATATCGTAAAATACCTAACGCCAGCGGGGAGTTGAGTGCGTTGCTTCGTGATATCAGCCTTGCTGCAAAGCGCATTAATGTGGAAGTAAATAAGGCCGGCCTGGTAGATATTCTTGGGGATGCCAATGTAACCAACGTGCAGGGGGAACAGGTAAAAAAATTGGATGTGTTCTCCAATAATCAAATGATTGGGGTGCTAAAGCATGGTATCAGCTGTGCAGGTATCGCAAGTGAAGAGTTAGACGATATTGTAATCTTTGATGATGATGTTAGCAATAAAAGTAAGTATGTTGTAATGTTTGATCCTCTTGATGGAAGCAGTAACATTGATACCAATGTTTCTATCGGGACTATTTTTGGTGTGTATCGCAGGGTAAGTGAATTGGGAAAGCCTTGTTCTGTTGATGATTTTCTTCAGCCGGGGATTAAACAAGTAGCTGCAGGCTATATCGTTTATGGCTCCTCTACTATGCTTGTATATGCAACGCGAAGAGGTGTCAATGGTTTTACACTTGATCCTTCTATTGGTGAATTTTGTTTAAGTCACCCTGATATAATATGCCCGGAAGATGGTAAAATCTATTCGGTAAACGGCGGCTATTATAGTCAGTACGACACAAGCGTAAAAAAATATATTGACATACTGCAAAATAAAACAAAGGAAAACGGCGGCCCTTTAACACAGCGATTTACCGGTAGTATGGTGGCAGACCTTCACCGTACACTTATCAAAGGTGGTATTTTTATGTACCCACTAACAACAGATAATCCAAACGGCAAACTGAGGCTGATGTACGAATGCAATCCTTTTGCTTTTATTATTGAAATAGCAAATGGCATGGCACTGAACGGAACGCAAAGAATACTTGACGTCCAGCCTTCAAATATCCATCAAAGGGTACCTATTTTTATTGGTAGTAAAAATTTAGTGAAAGAGTGTTTAAGTTATGTAGCGGAGAAAAAATAAATTATTTCTATAGATTTTTTTGAATCATTAATAATATAATCAAAGTATCGGAAAACGTACTACTTAATATGATTATAGACAATTAATTTCTTCGATATGAATAGTGGATTTAATAGGCCTTTAAGAATGCGATGGGTCATGTTAGGATTTGCATTTCTGGCTACCGTGTTAAATTATGTTCATAGGTTATCATTCAATTATTTGAGTTCTATTGGCGAGTTACGCCATATCATTTCAGATAAAGACTTTGGATATATCGGAGCTGCCTTTTTCGTAGCTTATACTTTATCAAATGCGTTTTCCGGAATTGCCATTGACAGATTAGGCACTCGTATAGGATATGCTTTGTGTATGCTTATATGGAATACTGCTGGTCTTTTTCATGCATTTGCTAAAAATCCCTTTCAGTTTGGGGTGGCAAGGTTTTTTTTGGGTACAGGAGAAGCGGGCAATTGGCCGGCTGCCCTTAAACTAACAACGGAGTGGTTTCTGCCAAGGCAACGTTCTACGGCTTCCGGAATTTTTAATGCCGGTTCAGCACTTGGATCAATTATAGTTCCTCCACTTGTAGCTTATACAGCAATAAGGTATGGATGGAGAGAAACATTCATTATTCTTGCTGCTGCCGGTTATGTATGGTTAATAGCGTTCTGGTTTATTTATTATACACCCGAACGAACTTTAAATTCTGTCAAACCCAAAGTTATTCCGCCAATGACGTTGTTAAAAACCCGTTTTGTTTCAATGTTTACCCTTTCAAAATTTTTTTTGGACCCTATCTGGTATTTTGTGACATTTTGGATAGGGAGATATTTGGTAGATGTTCATCACTTTAGTTTAAAACAAATCGGTTGGTATGCGATGTTTCCATTTATAGTTGCAGATGTTGGGAATATCTTAGGTGGATATTTTACCCAATTTATTATTGAAAGGGGAATACCAATACCCGAAGCCAGGAGAATAGCACTAGGCGTTTCAATAGGTATTATGGTTATACCTCTTCTTATGGCGCCATTTGTTATTACTTCGCCTGTATCAGCGCTCATCATTTTCGCCACAGTAGGTTTCGGTTATACCTCATACACGGCTAATTCCCTGGCTTTGGTTCCGGATGTTATACCCGAAAGTTCAGCAGCTTCTGTCTGGGGGCTTGGAAGTATTGGAAGTGGCTTAGGTGGTGCGCTATTCCAATCCCTGTCAGGCATTACCATTGCATATATTTCGACCAGGTATAATTATATTGTTGGTTACAATTACTTATTTGTAGGGTACGGAATCTTAGCACTAATAGGATTAATCATTGTTTTATTTTTACTTGGCTCATTCCGTAAAAATGAGCAACTGCAGGCTTATGTAAGCACAGCCGAATTGCAATCAAATTCATCTTTAGCCTAATAGTCTAATCTGAATTGATAGATTGCTAAGCTCAAATTTCGGAGTTGAGATGCTGTTACCTCCACTTATAAAATTGAAATTTGGAATAATTTTTTATCCACTGGCCCGATACGGTGGGAAATTCTACTAAATCCCCGATATTAGAAAGAATTAATAATTTTTTTCAAACAAAAAGCATAACCAGCCAAACAAATGTCTATTTTTCCAAGCAATCAAAATCATTGTGTTAATTTTTCAAAATCGTTTTCTGCCCAAGCTGTTTTCAATCCTACAGTTACTTTTCTTCACTTTATTTCATTTATCAAGATTTAAGATTATTTCCCTTTTCCATTTGTTAATACTTTTTACTTCCACCTGTTCAAAATATAGCCATCTTCATTTTTTAATAATCATCTTTACTACATTTGTTATTGGAATTTCAAATTGTGAACAAGAAAATGCAGAAGTATGAATGAAACGCCTACGCTGTTTCCAATAACTCCATCTGAGTTTTGGAAACAAATCAGAACAACTATTGAAGAAGTAGTTGCTGAAAAATTAAGTCAACAAAATTTTCCCCAAACCAACTCACATCTCCCGGACAAAGCATTGCTCAAGGCATCTTGATACAATCAGAGCAAAAAGACATTTTGGAACAAACGAAAATTTATTCAAGGTGTTCATATGCTACTGCAGGATATGCACTACAGCCAGTATCTTTTATAATTTGTACAAGGGCGGAATTTAAACCGAATTTTTTACTTCCGAATTACAGCAATCTATTTCTAATTCCTCTGTTCTCTTTTAGTTCTTGGCGATCATTCAATATCTGGTGTGAAAAGATTTTAATTCTATTTTGCAATGCAAATTATCTGCAACCATTCCAACAAGTGACAAGAAGAAAGAGTGTCAATTGTAGATGTAGGAAATGCGACATCTAAATGCTTCGTCCAAGGTGTTTGTTTACCGCTTTCTGCTTTTACGAAGCCCATATTGTATTTCAATTTCCCTTCTTCCTTCTCTGACAGGCCGTATAATTCATTTTACTTAATAATTATAAACAGTTGAAATTGTACACAATTAACGTAGACCACATTGACATTTTTACATGTCAATGTAGTTTATATTATGTTTTATAATTTTTATTACCTTTTTTTTTTACAACTTTATTACTTTGAAGACTTTAAAAGTCTTATCCATTTTTACTTTTATAAAATAGACTCCTTTTGTAAAGTTCGACATATCTAACACAGCACTATTTGCATCAATCTTTTTTACTGCGTTAGAAGAATAAGTACGGCCGGAAACATCTGTTATTGTAATATCATTTGCAGAAATATTTGCATCACTTATATCTATTCTAACCTTTCCATACGTTGGATTTGGATAAACAGAAGTGATTACAGCTGCGTCCTCAGCAATCACTGCTTTGGAAATTTGAATGTTCATATTTCCATTCATTCCATTGTCAAATTTCAGCTTTTGACCTTCCGCCAATTGATTTGCTCCCGCAATATTTTTTAGATGGACTTTGCCAGGGTTAATAATCGCTGAAGCACGGGTAAGTCCGGGGATAGAATCACGCCTGTCATTATAATGATAATGCTGCTCTTCTTTTACGTATAACATGCCAGATACATATAGAATTGTATAGTTAGCCGGATGGGATAAAACCAATTTTGATGGAGTAATTGTATAATTTCCCTCCTCTCCGTAATATTTAGGTGCTACCTGGTAGACCGGTCCGGAAAGAATTGTGGTATCATCTCCATTTTTAAATCCGGTAATCGTAGAGGTAAAGCGCGGCAAATTGTCATCTTCAGATATGGTTTTATCATCTGCTTTTACGGTAAGTAATGCAGGCTTTATGGCCATGTTCCCACCAACGGTTGTCAATATATAATTATCAGCTGAGCCACCGGACAATGTAACAGAATAATTTCCGACACTGGATATCAAACTTGCTGTAGTGGAAGCAACAGGAGGGATAATACTTCCGGATCCATCTCCATTTACAAAACCATCATAAACAATTCTAAATATAGGATTCATATCGCCGTAAGTTCTAAAAGTATCAGCAACTTTTGCTGTTAACACATTTTTATTTACAGTGAGTAGTCCGTTTACATACTGAATGTTATAGTTTGATGGCTGAATGACTGAACCAGAAGCAATGACATTAAATACTCCTGCCGGAACATTGGAAGCAGACACTATCGTATTAGCATTATTCAACAAACTATAAGTCAAGAGCCCATTTGTAAATACAGAATCCTGGTTATCCTGATATTGAAAGCCGGTAATATGTGAAGTAAATGGCGGAGGTTGCATACCGTAAGAAATAGTAGCACTATCTGTAGTGACTATGAGTGGTTTCGGTAAAATTGTCAATTTGCCTAACCCGTAACTTATATCGAAATTGTTAGACAAAAATGCACCTGGTACGATCGCATTTTCTCCCGCTGTAATTCCTGTAATAAGGTTGATAGACTTGAAATCAGTTAGGGTGTCAGTAGCAGGAGCTGATACGTCCGTCTGATCAATAATTGCGGCTATATTAGAGTTACTGGTATCCCCAACAGTAGTGCTGTTTACCAATGCAAAACCATTTACCAGCGCACGTGCGTTTACCAAAGCTCTTGCATTTACAAGAGCGCGCGCATTTACCAATGCCCTCGCATTTACTAAAGCCCTTGCACTTACAAGCGTTGCAGTATCAGGAGAAACTTCATAATTAAAAACAGAGGCGGTGGCAACATCTACCAGATTCGTTGTGTCGTATACTGTGGCTCCATTCACCAATGCCCTCGCATTTACCAGTGCCCTGGCATTAACTAAAGCTCTCGCACTGACTAAAAAGCTCAGATTTGTCAAATCGGAATTTACCAAAGCTCTCGCATTTACCAATGCACGCGCATCTACCAACGCAACAGCATTGGTAACCAGGTTTTGCTGATAATCAGATTCTAAAGAATTGAGAAATGAAGATTTATCTCCGTTGTCTATTAATGAATCTCCGTAAGAAAAGTTATAACTAATGCCGGCAATTTTATCGCCATAAGTAAGTGTAGTATCTCGTGGAGTGATAACAAGAGGCATAGGTTTAACAGAAAGTACACCGGTATTGAACACATATTTGTAAAGCTCATTGAGCGCAATAAAAGTTGTATCTCCTGAAGCAAAAGTTTTCATCGAAGGTTTAATAATATATAAACCGACATTACTCATATTTGTTGCTGTAGTTGTATAATTTATCGTATCAAGGCCTATTTGTTGTAATGTGAGGCCTGTTTGCGCCAATGGAACACTATCTACTAAAACCGTGGAGGAAAACCACGGAATTTTTTCGCCATACTTTTTCGTTTCATTATTTGCAGTGATTGTAATCACTTTTTTTATTGGTGAAAAGAAAAACAAGGAATCTGAATAACCACCATCTAATCCACTTGTCGAAACCGGGGCAGTATAAACCTGTATGGCAGGATTACCGGTGAAGGCAGGAATTGCAGCGATAGCTTCCGTATTATTTAGCGGTGTAGTTGATACAGGATTTCCGCGAAACAAAACTTTTGAATCAGTATCCAGAAAGTTTCCCTGAACGGTAATATTAATAGGTTCAGTTCCTGGTTTAATAGTCGTATCGGATAATACGAGTTTCGTTAATATAGGTTTTGGTGTAGCAAACGTTCTCATCGCTGCATCTGCCTGTATCAAGCCATAACCAGTAACGAAATCAAAACCAGGTGTCCCCATATCTTTTGCAGTCCTTTCCATAAGTAACCGGATACTGTCGGGACCGGCTATTTCATGTGCAAATTTTTTCTTGCCTTCAATTAATAAAGCCGCAACAGAGGCAGCATGAGGAGCTGCGGCAGAAGTTCCGAAAAAGTTAGGAAATGCATCGCCATCAATATTCACTCCCCCCATATTTACAGTTGTATTCACTCCATTTGGAGCAGAAAATTCCGGTTTGTTTCGCACCACACCATTTACCAGTGTGCCTCCGGTTGATGAGAAAGAAGCAATAGTTGGAGGATTGACACCGTAAGCAGGAGTATTTGAAAAAAGCACTGCGCCAACCGCCATTGCACCATCAGCATTGGCCTGGCCTACAATCGTAGAATTGCCGGAATTAAATTTGCTGACAACACCATTACCACGGAAAAATACATATTTGAATCTGACATCCCCGGTACCTGAAGC
>JAHEZB010000049.1 GCA_023251285.1 Chitinophagaceae bacterium
AAAACTGCCAAACGCTGAAGAAAAAAGTTTTTCCAATTGTTTGAGCCCAATCGCCATTGGGAAGTTCTGTAATGAGAAGATTTTTAAATTCGCCGGCATCTCTTAAATAACCAAGATCGTCTTCAGTAATTTTTTTTTCGTGGGCGTTATTTGAATTCATTATTTCCGCGGCATATTGATAAAAATTCCGAGCCTGTCCGATCAAATCCAAAGCTATATTAGAGATGGCAATATCCTGCTCAAGCATTGGCCCATGACCAGTCCATTCGCTAAGCCGGTGCCCCATGATCAATGAACTATCAGCAAGATAAAGCGTGTAATTTACTAAATCATTTTTTCCGTTATTTGTTGCTTTGCTGTCCATGCTCGTTTTTTTAAAAATGTTCTCTACATGTACTTTAATTCATCAGGCAAATTATAAAACGTTGGATGCCGGTAAACTTTATCATTCGCCGGGTCGAATAAACTTTCTGATTCATCAGGATTGGTAGCGTGTATGTATTTTGATTCCACAACCCAAATACTTACGCCCTCCATTCTGCGCGTATAAACATCACGTGCATTTTCAATCGCCATTTGTGCGTCCGCGGCATGAAGACTGCCTGCGTGTTTGTGTTCCAATCCTTGTTTGCTGCGGATAAAAACTTCCCAAAGTGGTTCTTCCTGGTTCATGTTCTTTTAATTTATTTTTAAAAGTGAAAACGTCCCATACAAGTGACAGCGGCTCCTGCATTTCATTTCAGGACTTGAAAATTAGCAAAAGGAAAGAAAGAGAAAATAAATTATCGGTTCGCTTGCTTCAATAAAAAATATTTTTGAAAAAACAGGATAGTTGCTATTCCTCTTTTTTTACAGGGATAATAAACAATGGTATAGAGCTTTTGCGCAACACGTTTTCTGCTACGCTTCCCATCAGAATTTTATCCAATCCGCGCCTGCTGTGTGTTCCCATTACTATTACATCTGCATTTATCTCGTTGGCGGTTTCAATTATCGCGTCTCCCGAATCGCCATCTTTTACGATAGTTTGAATCATCGGGTCGCCAAGGTGTTGCTTTGTTTTTGCAAGATAATCCTGCGCAGCATTTTGCAATTCTGTCACGGTATTTGTTTGTAACATTCCGAGATTACTAAAACTATCAAAGCCCATTATGGGCGAATAATCGAGTGAAGAATAATACGTATAATCGGCCACTACATGCAATAAAGCAACTTCTGCATTCATTGATTTTGCCAGCAAATAGCCGGTTTCAGCAATATTTTGCGCGGTGGGATTGTAATCAATTGCGATGAGAATTTTTTTCATTTGTTTGCGGAAATTTTATTTTTAAAATAATCGTGCTTCCTCAAAAGTAGTGAAAACAAAAGAAGAAGGTAATAAGGTGGTGATTCGTTGGGGGATGAGGGATTGTTACTAAAATTGTTACTAAAGTAGTAAGGTGTAAACAATATCAGTTAACAAAGACCTTGCTGGAAGTTAACCTTATGACCTTAGTAAACCCGGAATCTAAAAATCATTACGACCTTATTATCTTATTCCACACAAATCAGAACAAACAAAGTAATGTTTGCTTTATCCTTCAAAGGTTTCCAACTTTTTAAAAGCCGGAAACCTTTAAAAGAAATTTATTTCAACAGTGCTTTTGCTTTTGTAACCACATTTTCTACAGTAAATCCATACTCTTTCATCACTTCATCTCCTGGAGCAGATTCACCAAATTTTGTAATACCAATCACATCGCCATCATCGGTTACATATTTCAGCCAGCCAATTGGTGATCCCGCTTCCACAGCGAGGCGTTTGCGGATATTTTTCGGGAATACACTTTCTTTATATTCCTTGCTTTGCTGGTCAAAAATCTCCCAGCATGGAAAACTTACCACTCTTGCTCTAATAGATTGCTCTTTTAATTTTTCCTGCGCTTCCAGTAAAAGATGAACTTCGCTGCCGGTTCCCATCAGGATTACCTGCGGCTCTCCTTCACAATCCGATAAAATATAGGCGCCTTTTTCCAAATTGGTGGCTTTTGCGTATTTATCCTGGTCAATAATCGGAATATTTTGTCTTGTGAGAATCAGGGCAACCGGTCCGCCGGAATGCTCCAAAGTGACGCGCCAGGCCTGGACGGTTTCATTCGCATCAGCAGGACGAATAACGGTCATATTGGGAACAGAACGCAAACCGATTAATTGTTCAACAGGCTGATGTGTAGTTCCATCTTCGCCCAAACCAATGCTATCGTGTGTGTAAATAAAAACAGGCCTGATTTTCATAATCGCTGCCAACCTCACCGGTGGACGCATGTAATCTGAAAATATGAGAAAAGTAGCGCCAAAAGGAATAATGCCTTTAGTCAATACCATGCCATTCAAGACCGCTCCCATTGCATGTTCCCTGATTCCAAAATGAAAATTCCTACCGCTGTGATTTTCATCTGAGAAAGAGGTAAAAGCATCAAGTTCAGTATCTGTTGAAGGCGATAAATCTGCAGAACCGCCAATTAATAATGGCAGTTTATCAGCAATAGCATTTAATGTTTTTCCGGAAGCTTTGCGTGTAGCAATCCCTTTAGCGTCAGGTTTAAAAACGGGCAAATTATCTTTCCACCCTTCCGGCAGTTTTCCACTGGTTAATAATTCATATTCTGCTGCTTCTGAAGCATATTTTTCTTTATATTTTGCATAAAGATCTTTCCAATCCTGTTCTTTTTTTACACCCGCACTTCCCCTGGCCCGATAGTAATCCAAAACTTCCTTCGGAACCACAAAAGATTTATCAGGATCAAATCCAAAATTCTCTTTTACCAGGCGCACTTCATCTTTTCCTAAAGGTGAACCATGCGCAGCTGCTGTATCAACTTTATTAGGACTTCCAAAACCAATATGCGTGCGTACTTTTATTAAAGACGGGCGGTTGGTCTCATTTTGTGCGTTAATGATTGCAGTATGAATCGCTTCCACATCATTGCCATCTGCTACAGATTGTACGTGCCAGCCATAAGCCTGGAAACGCTCGGTAACGTCTTCATTAAATGCAATAGAAGTATCGCCTTCGATGGTTATTTTATTATCATCATATAAATAAATAAGATTACCGAGTTTCAGATGTCCGGCAAGAGAAGCAGCCTCAGCGCTTACACCTTCCATAATATCTCCATCACTGCAAATCGCATAAATTTTATAATTCAAAATGTCAAAACCCGGCTTGTTATATCTTGAAGCCATATATTGTTGGCCAATCGCCATTCCTACGCCATTTGCAAAACCTTGTCCGAGTGGGCCCGTAGTCACTTCTATTCCCGGCAATAATCCATATTCAGGATGGCCGGCAGTTTTGCTGTGAAGCTGGCGGAAATTTTCTAAGTCGTCTAATGTAACATCATACCCTGTCAGATATAAAAAGCAATACTGCAACATACACGCATGACCTGCTGATAAAATAAATCTGTCGCGGTTTGGCCATTCCGGATCCCGGGGATTGTAATTCAACACTTTCGTCCAAAGCACATCTCCAATCGGCGCAAGTCCCATCGGAGTTCCCGGATGACCTGAATTAGCCTTCTGTACTGCATCTGCTGATAAAACGCGAACTGTATTAATTCCTAATTGTTCAATTGATTCCATTTTTAAGTTTTTATTATTTGATTATTTTTTGCTCAAAGTGTATGCCGTATAATGAAATTGGGTTACGAACAAAAGTAACAAGAAACATAGTCTTTTTGAAAAATTATATAATCTAAAATTTTCATTTTTAATATTTTAGAAATGACTGAAGATTAGGAGCAGTTTTTGCAGAAGGTTTTTATTTAAAGAAAAAAGATGGAAGATCAGTTCAAAATTGGCGATCATGTAAAATGGAATTCGGAAGCCGGCCATGTATCCGGAAAAATAATTAAAGTGCACACAAATGATTTTAAGTACAAAGGATATACGCATCACGCCAGTAAAGAAGATCCACAATATGAAATAAAAAGCGATAAAAGCGATCATATTGCGGCGCATAAAGGTTCGGCTCTTACATTAGTTAGTAAATAAACAAAGGATTTCATTTTAGAAAATAAAAAATCTTTTATGGAAGCAAAACATAATGAATCTACAGAATTAAGGCCTGAAGGCGGCAGGCTTATGGATGCGCCCGCTGTACCGGTTAATGTTCCGGAATTTATCAGGCAAATAAAAAGTGAACCGGCGTGGAAAAAAAGTGATCGCAACGCAATGACGATTTATAAAACAGATGGCATGAGAATCGTCCTGATCGCACTCCATGAAGATGCAGTAATGGAAAAGCACAACACGAATGGAATCGTTAGCGTGCAGGTATTAGACGGAGAAATTATTTTTAATACTGAAGGGCAGTCAATAGTTTTGAGAAAGGGGGAAATAATTGCTTTGCACAGAAACGTTCCTCACAGTGTGGCTGCGACAAAAGAATCCGTTTTTTTATTGACTGTCGCTGATTTCCTGGGATAATTTTTCAAGGAAGGAAATATTTTATACTCATATTGCTAATGTGAAAGCGCCAGAAATCAAATTTGATTTCCGGCGCTTTCAGTAAAAAAACAAATATGCCGCTTTTGGCTTTTCTGTAAATTTAAAATGAATATCAGGCAGTTTCTCCTCTTCCGTGGCAGTTCTTATATTTCTTTCCGCTACCACAGGGGCATGGATCATTTCGGCCAACTTTTGGCCCAACTCTTATTGGCTCCTGTTTAATATTTTCAGACGGATCAATGTATTCATTTTCCTGTGGAAGATAATCAGGGCCGGCTCCTGCACCTGCAAATTCTTCTTTCCGCTGGCGCATCTTACTCATATCGGTTCTTCTCCTTCTTTCTTCTGTAATTCTTGTTGGCTGGTTTTGCTCGGCAGGAATTCCGCAATGAGCCAAAAAGCTTACAATGTCTTTATTCACCTGGTCGTCCATTTGTTTAAATGCGCCAAAAGCTTCAATCTTATAAATTACCAGCGGATCTTTTTGTTCATAACCTGCAGTTTGTACACTTTGTCTCAAATCATCCATCGCGCGCAAATGCTCTTTCCATGCGTCATCAATCAAAGCAAGTGTGATGTTGCGTTCGAGTGCATTGGTCAGTTCTGCTCCATTTGTTTCAATGGTTTTATCAAGATTCGCAATCGCCTGCATTGCTTTTTTACCATCTGTAAAAGGAACGGCCACGTTGATGATGTGAGCTCCTTGTTCTTTACGGATATTTTTGATCACCGGAAGTGTCTGCTGGTTCATCAGCTGGTTCTTGTGATTGTAATGATCCTTGGCTTCATAATAAAGTTTGTTGGCCAATTCACTCAAATCTTCTTTTTCCAATTGTTCAGCAGTAATGGTAGTATCAATTCCAAAATTCATAATCACGGCAAGTTTAAATTCTTCGTAATTATTAATTTCTTTAAATGAATTAATGATTCCTTCTGCTACAGAATAAAATGCATTGTCCAGATCAAGCGCAAGCCTTTCTCCAAATAGAGCGTGATTGCGTTTTCCATAGATAACGGTACGCTGTTTATTCATCACATCATCATATTCCAACAGTCTTTTACGAATGCCAAAGTTATTTTCCTCCACTTTCTTTTGGGCGCGCTCAATGCTACTGGAAATCATTTTGTGCTGAATTACTTCTCCTTCTTTGTAACCCATTCTATCCATCAGCGAGGCGATTCTTTCGCTTCCAAACATGCGCATCAGATCGTCTTCCAGCGACACGAAGAATTTAGAAGAACCAGGATCTCCCTGCCTTCCTGCACGTCCGCGCAACTGCCTGTCCACACGGCGGCTTTCATGTCTTTCTGTTCCGAGAATGGCCAACCCACCTGCTTCTTTTACTCCTGGCCCAAGTTTAATATCCGTACCACGACCAGCCATGTTGGTCGCAATGGTAACAGCGCCAGCCAAACCGGCTTCTGCAACTACCTGCGCTTCTTTCGCATGTTGTTTCGCATTCAAAACATTGTGCGAAATTCCTTTTTGCTTCATCATTCTGCTCAACAATTCACTCACTTCCACAGAGGTGGTACCAACCAGGATTGGCCTTCCCTGCTCTTTCATTTTTTCAACCTCTTCTATTACTGCTTTGAATTTTTCTCTTTTTGTTTTGAAAACCAAGTCCTGCACGTCGTCGCGGATAACCGGAACATTGGTAGGAATAGAAACCACATCCAGTTTATAAATATCCCAGAATTCTGCAGCTTCGGTTTCTGCTGTACCAGTCATCCCCGCCAGCTTGTGATACATTCTGAAATAATTCTGTAAGGTAATGGTTGCATAAGTTTGTGTAGCGCTTTCGATCTTCACATTTTCTTTAGCTTCTATCGCCTGGTGTAATCCGTCTGAATAACGACGGCCTTCCATGATACGACCTGTCTGCTCATCCACTATTTTTACCTGTCCGTCAATTACCACATATTCCACGTCATTTTCAAAAAGAGTATATGCTTTTAATAATTGCTGAATAGTATGAATTCTCTCAGCTTTTATAGAATAATCATTCAGTAAAGTTTCTTTTTGTTCTAATTTTTGTTCTGCAGTTAAATCGCTTTTTTCAATTTCAGCAAGCTTAACACCGATATCCGGCATGATAAAAAATTCAGGGTCTTCGCCCGATTTTGTGATCAGCGCAATTCCGATATCTGTAAGCTGAACCTGATTATTTTTTTCATCAATTACAAAATAAAGCTCATCATCTACGATGTGCATGTTCTTTTGCTGCTCGCCAAGATAATAGTTTTCAGCTTTCTGAAGTTTCACCTTCATTCCCGGCTCGCTCAGGTATTTTATCAATGCATTATTCTTAGGAAGTCCACGGTGAGAGCGGTACAAAGCCAATCCGCCATCTTTCGGATCGTCATTTCCTTCGGCAATTTTTTTCTTGGCTTCTATCAGAAAAGCATTGGTAACTTTCTTTTGCGCTTCTACAATTTTTTCAACACGTGGTTTCAATTGGTCATATTCCTGCTGATCGCCGCGTGGAATCGGTCCGGAAATAATTAACGGTGTTCTGGCATCATCAATCAATACACTATCCACTTCATCCACCATTGCAAAATGATGTTTTCCCTGCACCATTTCTTCGGGAGTGTGTACCATATTATCGCGCAGATAATCAAAACCGAATTCATTATTGGTTCCGTAAATAATATCGCTGCCGTAGGCTTTTCTTCGCTCCTCACTGTTTGGCTGATGTTTATCAATGCAATCTACGGTAAGCCCCAGCCATTCAAATAAAGTTCCGTTCCATTCGCTGTCACGGCGGGCGAGATAATCATTCACGGTTACGATGTGAACTCCGTGGCCGGCAAGCGCATTCAGGTAAGCAGGCAAGGTGGAAACCAATGTTTTACCTTCACCTGTTGCCATTTCGGCAATTTTGCCCTGGTGCAATACGATACCGCCGATTAGCTGCACGTCATAATGAACCATATTCCACGTGATCATCGTGCCACCAGCGATCCAGCTATTTTTATAAATTGCTTTATCGCCATTTATCGTAATATAATTTTTTCTTTGGGCAAATGTTTTGTCCAATTCTGTAGCGGTAGATTCCAGTTCTTTGTTGTCTTTAAAACGGTGCGCTGTTTCTTTTACCACCGCAAAGGCTTCCGGTAAAATTTCGAGAAGAACTTCTTCGAGCTTTTTGTCGCGGTCTTTGCGCATTTCGTCTATGTGACGATAAATGGCATCGCGGCCAGCGATATCGGAAGAATCCAATTGTTCCGCTTCCACTTTTTGCGATTCGATCTGCGTGTCAATTTCTTTCAGATGTTCTTTTATGCGATCTTTAAAAATCAGCGTTTTACCGCGTAATTCATCATTAGAAATCGTTTGATATTGATCAAAAAAAGAATTGATTTGCCCAACGAGCGGCCTTATTTTTTTTACGTCTTTTTCGCTTTTATTACCACCAAATAATACTGAGAGAAGCCCGGCCATATATATTGTTATTTTTAAAAAAGATAAATGTTAGTTATCAAATTTGATGCGGAAAAATTTTCGGAGTCAAAATGACAGGGTCGCAAAGTTACTACATTGTCGCTTTTTATATGAGTTTAAAGGCAATATTTTGGTTATTATAATCTTAAATACAAATGCGGGTTATTTGTTGCTGCTTTGAAATAAAAAAGGCTGTTCGATTTCCACAGCCTTCTTTAACCGAGTTAATTTGTTAGTCTTTTATAAATTTCAACGAGGTGTAATCTTTCTGGTTAAACATTCTGATGATATAAATATCGCATTTGATATCTGAAAGATTCGAATTCGCAATTAGGATATTGTCACCAAATTCCTTTCGGTGATTACCGATGCCATATCGCCATACTTTTACGGTTTCCCTTTGGCATTTATACAGTCTTGTTCGGGGTAAGTGCTCCATTTAGAGCACTTACCCCGAACAAGACTAAAAGGATTTGCGAAGAAAGTGAATGTTATATCAGCGTGCCGCTGAAATCGCTTTAGTTTTGTCTGCCACAAACATAGATTAGAAATAATATCGAATATTCACTCATAACCCAATTTTTTTTCAAGCTTTTCTTGTTTTTTAATAATTCTATATTACCTTCACCGCCTCTTATTAAAAATGACAAAGAATTTTTATCATACCTCTGTTCTTTCTCTCGCAATAGGGATTATTGCTACCATTATTATTACAACCCGTTAAGGGTTGCAAATATGTCATATTATCCATTGGGCTTTTAGCTTCTGTTTCAGAAAAAATCATTCTTCAAAAAATCAATTTTAATATTTAAAATCATATGCGTGTTTTAAAGTTTGGCGGCTCATCGGTAGCGAACGCCGGAAACATCAATAAGATCGTTTTTATCTTAAAAGAAAGAATCCAAAAGGAAAAATTAGTGGTGGTAGTGTCTGCTCTTGGCGGCATTACGGATACGCTCATTGATACCGTAACGCTTGCTTCTAAAGGCGATGAAACGTATAAGGACGAATTACACAAAATCGAAAGCCGCCATCTCGAAATGGTAAAAGAACTGATTCCTATTTCTCAGCAAAGCCGCCTGTTGAGCCTGGTAAAAAAGCATTGCAATGAGATTGAAGATATTTGTAATGGTGTGTTTTTATTGCAGGAACTCACGTCGCGCACCAGGGACCGTGTAATGAGTTATGGAGAGTTATTATCTTCTCAAATTATTTCTTCCAAATTTCAATCTGAAGGTTTTGAAAATAAATGGGTGGATGCAAGAAAAATTATCGTTACCAATTCTCATTATGAACACGCGGTGGTGGATTTTGAATTGACCAACCAAAAGATTCAAAATTA
>JAHEZB010000050.1:0-7292 GCA_023251285.1 Chitinophagaceae bacterium
AGCAGTGACGATTCTTACTTTATGATTTTTTTTGTCTGGCATAATTTGATTTTATTCAACAAATAGGATTTATGAATCCGGATTGTAAAATTACAACTAAAGAAAGGGAAAATAATTTAAGTGAATTCTAATTGTGAAGGAATTTGAATCAAAGTTTTAAAGTATGTTAAAACAGTCAAGCTTGATAAAAAAATTGCAGCAAACGAAGAAATAACGCAGTTTATACTTTATCTAATTGAACCTTTAATCTTCCTCAATTCATTTTAAAAGTCAGCTTTGCAAATTCCTCAACGCTTAAAGTTTCTGCTCTGCGATCAAAAAATTTATCTTCCAATTCTTCTTTTGGAATTAAACTTTTTACACCGTTACGTAAAGTCTTCCTCCGTTGATTAAAAGCGGTTTTTACCAAAACCCAGAATGCTCTTTCACTTTTTACAGGTAAAAAATTTTCGCGCCTTTTTAATCTGATCACACCGCTTTGAACTTTTGGTGGTGGAGTAAAAGCTTCATTTCCTACGGAAAATAAATATTCCACTTTATAGTAGTATTGCAACAACACACTCAACACACCATAAATTTTACTCCCTTCTTTTGCGGCTGCCCGCTCGGCCACTTCTTTTTGGAACATACCAATAATAAAAGGAACATACTGTTTCCATTCCAGAATTTTGAATAATATCTGCGTTGAAATGTTATAGGGAAAATTTCCGATGACGGTAAAAGGCTCATCAAAAGGGCGGTCGATTTCCAAAAAACTTTTGTGAATTAAATCATTTTTTAAGGAAGGATATTGTTTCAGAAGATACGATACTTTGTCTTCATCAAGTTCCACCGCTTTAAAATGGATGTTTGGAATTTTAATTAAATGCTTTGTAAGCGCACCCCCGCCGGGACCAACTTCCAGCAAATTTTTGAAAGGATCTTGCATCAAAGCGGCAATGATCTTTTCAACTACTTTTTCATCTTTTAAAAAATGCTGGCCAAGAGATTTTTTCAATGTGTGCATGTACTGCAAATATCCAACTTCTGTTTCAAAGTAATTTTGAAAAGCACTGATATGGCAAGGACTGTCGCAAGGATTTTTGATCAAAAATTAATTATCCTTTTTAAAGGGTTTATCTTAAATTTGAAATACAATGCAATCACTAGAATTACATAAAACTTATACACCTGAAGAATATTTTTCGCTAGAAGAAGCAGGAGAACTGCGTCATGAATTTATTAATGGAAACTTAATTGAAATGTCAGGAGCATCAAGAAAACATCATAAAATTTGTAAGAACATTTTACGCATTTTTGAAAATTTATTGTCTTATAAAGGATATGAAGTTTTTATTGAAAACATGAAAGTAAAAATAGAAAATGAAAATCAATATTATTATCCTGATATCTTTATTACAAAAGAAGCTGAAACAATTGAAAATGAGTATGTTCAGTTTCAGCCTGAATTAATTGTTGAAGTGTTGAGCGAAACCACAAGGGCAAAGGATTTGGTAGATAAATTTATCCAGTACAGGAAAATAAAAACATTGGATTATTATCTCCTTGTTGAGCCTGAAAAATATCTGGTTTTGTGTAATTTTAAGAATGAACAAGGAGAATGGGACATGATTTCTTATACTCAGCAGGATGAAATTATTTCGCTTCCTTCTCTGAATATTTCTCTATCAATGGCCGACATTTATAAAAAATAACAGAATATAAATCAGACTTATTTCTTCGTTTGCTGTAATTTTCACTTTTACAATTTTCAGCATTTACACCTTGATTCATTCAACGAAAGGTATTGTTCTACGAACCGTTAAATATGGCGAAACCAGCGTCATCGCTTCAATATTTACTGAATTATTCGGCATTCAATCTTACATGGTAAATGGCGTGCGCACTTCCGGAAAAACGTCGAAAGCTCATTTTTTTCAGCCCGCTTCAATTTTGGAAATGCAGGTGTATCATAATGATTTAAAAAACCTGCAGCGGATAAAAGATTTGAAATGGAGTGTTCTGTATAAGAATATTTTTAGTGACATTACTAAAAATTCTGTCGCACTTTTTATGGTGGAGTTGTTACAAAAAAATTTGAAACAACCTGAAACCAATGAAGACCTTTTTAATTTTTGTGAAGATGCATTTTTGAATTTGGACATGGCTGATCCGGCCGTAGCTGCTAACTTCCCGATTTATTTTTCCATTCAGCTGGCGCAAATTCTCGGTTTCCGATTGCTCGACAATTATTCTGAAGAAAGAACCATTTTTAATTTAACCGAAGGAAGCTTCACTGATGAAAAATCAGCGACAGATAATCAATTGAGCGTTGAAGTAAGTTTTTATATTTCCGAATTGCTTAAAGCAATTCATCCGCAGGATTTAAAAGAAATAAAAATGAATAGAAATACCAGGATGACTATTTTAAAAAATATTGAACGATACTATTCATGGCATGTACCGGAGTTTGGAACAATGAAAACATTAAATGTTTTGACAGAGGTTTTAGGTTGATTAAAATTACGTTTAGACGTTACCGTTATATTCATCTTTCGTAATTGAAAAATACAAAATCGTATTATTTGTTTGCCGGCTGTTGAGGCTTCACATCAACCGGTTAACCCTTGATTCCGGAATAATTCTTTCCCGTTCTGTATTTTCAATAAGAACAACTCCCGGCTTTTTTCCTTTTTCAAAACTTCCAAATTCATTCTCCATTTGCAAAGCTTTTGCTCCATTCAGCGTCGCCCATTTTAATAATGTTTCCGTTTCTACTTTTGGAAAATGTTTTACAACCGTTTTTATTTCTTCCAGAATACTTAACTGGTGATTGGAAGCAAGACTATCGGTTCCCAAAACGATATTACAATCATTTTTTAAAAACAAATCAAGCGGCGGTAATGCATTTTCAATGTACAAGTTCGCATTTGGACAAAGACAAAATGAAATCAATTGATCTTTGTTTTTACATTGATTTATAAAATCCAAATCAGCTTGTTTTGTAAAAGTATTATGGACTAAAATCACTGATTTTGCGGGTGAAAGAATTTTAAAATAACTTTCAACACTTCCTTTTTTTGTCGGCTTGAAAAATGAATTATCAATATTCATTTTTTCAAACATTCTTACAAAATCTCCTTTTCCTTCATTAAAAAATAAATCTTCATCTGCCGTTTCCTGGTTATGAATCGTTACTGTTTTTCCTGTAAAAAGCGGCGTTATCTTTTTCCATAAGATTTCAGAGACCGAATAAGGAGCATGAGGTACAAGCGCTGCGATCAAATTATTTTTATGAAATTCTTCAAAAGCGATTTTCCTTTTTTCAAAACGTGCCTCGGCAATTTCCGGAAGCCAGCCGCTTATTTCAATGAAATTGTAATAGCTGATATTTCGTTTTATTTTTTGGGAAACAGTAGTTGAATAGTTACAGATATCACCAACAGCCACAATTCCATTTTTCAACATTTCTTCTTCGCCCTTTTCAATTGCATTCAGGATTTCTTCTTCTGCAAAATACCTTTCTGAAACGACTTTAAATACAAAATCAACCAACCCGGTTTTTTCAGGAATTATGTTTTTAAGATGTGAAAGTTCAAGGTGGCAATGTGTGTTTATCAATCCCGGCGAAAGAATTCCGCGGTAACGCTCAATTTCTTCGCCCGCATCTTGTTCCTGAACGATGTTTATTATTTGTCCATCAACACCTGTAACCAATACATTTTGATTGTTTAGCAGCTTTTCACCGGTAAATAAATAATCAGCTTTCAATTTTCTATAACGCATCTAAAAAAGGATTAGTTTAATTTTGCACGATTATCAAAGATAAGGGGTAATATTTTCTACATAAACCGTTACACAATTTACCCATTACACACGTTAAAAGACTTTTGAAGAAATATGATGCTTGAAAAACTGGAAGCCATAAAAGCAAGATTTGAAGAATTGGGAATTGCATTATCCAACCCCGAAATTGTTGGCGATAATAAAAAATATAAGCAATTAAGCAAGGAATACCGCAGTCTTGAGAAAATCGTAATTGTACGTAACCAATACGCAAAATTACTTGACGACATTGAATTTAATAAAGAGGTGCTGAATAGTGATGATGAAGAAATGCGTGAAATGGCCAAGGAAGAATTGCCCCGGTTGCAGGAAGAAAAAGAGACGTTAGAGAAGCAAATCCGAAACATGCTCATCCCTAAAGATCCGCAGGATGAAAAGAATGCGATCCTTGAAATAAGAGCCGGAACCGGTGGCGACGAAGCTTCTTTATTTGCAGGAAATCTGATGAGAATGTACCTCAAATTTTGTGAAGCGAAGGGCTGGAAAACGGCGCTGTTGAGTGAGAATGAAGGAACAGTGGGTGGATACAAAGAAGTACAAATTGAAGTAACAGGTGATGATGTTTATGGCACTTTAAAATTTGAAAGTGGTGTGCATCGTGTACAGCGCGTGCCGGATACCGAAGCGAGCGGACGTGTGCATACAAGCGCGGCAACGGTGGCGGTAATGCCTGAAGCCGAAGAAGTAGATGTAGAGGTAAGAGACAGCGATGTGAAAATGGAAACTGCCAGAAGTGGAGGTGCCGGTGGACAGAATGTCAATAAAGTCGAAACAAAAGTAATGTTGACCCATATTCCAACGGGATTGGTAATTGTGTGTCAGACGGAAAGAAGTCAATTAGGCAACCGTGAAAAAGCCATGCAGATGTTGCGTACGAAATTATACGAAGAAGAAGTACGTAAGCAGGAAGAGGAAATTTCCCGTCACAGAAAAAGTTTGGTCAGTACAGGTGACCGTTCCGCGAAAATAAGAACGTATAATTACCCACAGGGCAGAGTCACCGATCATCGCATTGGCTTGACCGTGTATAATTTAGAAAATGTTTTGAACGGTGAGTTACAGGAGTTTATCGATGCGCTTCAGTTTGCAGAAAATTCAGAAAAACTTGGAAATCAATAAATAATTTTTATTTGTATCGCTTTTCACGTCAGAAAAATGTCATTTTGCCATTATTTTTAGATTTTTTAAAAATATTCTTTTGTCTTAATTTTTTCTTAACAAAAGACGCTTTACTTTTGGCATGGGATTTGAAAAATAATAATCAACAACATTAAATTTCAATTTTCTCATAAGCAGTTAGTTTTGGTAAACGGCCCCTGTTTCTACAGGGGCCTTCTTTTTGCCTTAAACAGAAGGAAATAATTTTTTGTTAAGCCCTCTGAGATGTTTGGCAAAATTTAGAGTTTAAAGTTGCAACAGATTTACCTTCGTGTATTAAAACGGAACAAAGAGGTCATGTATCTTCTGAAATAAAAATATGAGCGACAATAATACTGCACAGATTTTTCAAACGGATAAGGCAACAAGGTGGAAAAGATTTAAGTGGACTGGTCGTGTGATTTTAATGGTGAGCCTTTTCTTTATTGTGGTACTTGCGATTGCATTGTACAGCGGTTCTTTGCCTAACGTTCCGAACCTGGAAGCAAAAGCGCGCGAATATCAAACGACTCTTGATCCCTCGAATCCCCTTATTTTAAAAAATCATCAGAACTCGAAATATAAAGGCTTTAAAGACTTTTTAATCAATAAATTAAAATCCGATTCTTTAAAGAAAGTAAAGAATGGTGGCGTTTCAAAGGCGAGTTCACTTTCGCTGATTCGTGCTGCTTTTTATACACCCTGGAACGCGCGGGTTGCGCTACCCGATCTTGAAAAAAATGCGGATAAAATCAACACGATTCTTCCTGAATGGTTTTTTATTGATACCGTTACCCATAAGTTGCAAACAAGAATTGATAGTGCCGGCCTGGCCTTGATGCAGCAAAAAAAATTGCGCATTCTGCCCATTGTTTCCAATTTTAATTCTTCAAGAAGTGATTTTGATGGAAAACTATTGCACTACATTTTAAAGGATACAATCGCAAGAAATAATTTTATCAAACAGATTTCAGATACACTTTCTTATTATCACCTTGCTGGTATTAATATCGATTTTGAAGAATTGATTGAAAAAACAAATGAACCACTGACGGCCTTTCAAAAAAAATTATATGAAACGCTTCATGCAAAAGGGTTGCTGGTAACGCAGGATGTAGAGCCGAAGAATACCGATTATGATTATTCGAAATTGTCAGACTACAATGATTACATTATTCTAATGGCTTATGACGAGTATAACGCATCCACCGGACCGGGCCCAATAAGCGGGCAGAAATGGATAGAAGATGCGGTGTCGTGGACTTCTGACCGAATTGATCCTTCTAAAATCATTCTTGGTGTTGCAGGATTCGGTTATAGTTGGTCTGACGGCAAAATTGATCCTTTGCCACTCACTTACAATGAAGCGATTAATAAAGCGCAAAGTATCAATGCAAAAATTATTTATGATGATGACACTTATAATCTTCATTTTAATTATGCGACGCAAAGTTCTACGGATACTACCGATATTACCAATCACGATGTTTGGTTTACAGATGCCGCAACCTTGTTTAATATTTTAAGATTCAGTGATGAATTTCCTACTGCCGGCACAGCGCTATGGCGTCTTGGCAGCGAAGATCAGCGCATTTGGAAATATTACAGCCGGAGTTTGAGCAATGCATCTTTACAAAAAAATCCTTTCAACTTTGATTCTCTTGCTACTATTCCGGTTATTCAAAATAGTGTTGGTTTCCTCGGCGAAGGTGAAGTGCTGGACATTTTATATACACCTCAACCAGGAAAAATCAGTTTTGAAATTGATACTTCTGAGCAGCTGATTGCCGAACAAAATTATCTACAACTTCCGTCCGGTTATGTGATCCGGAAATTTGCAGAAGACACCACTGTTGGCAAAGGACATAAACTCATTCTAACGTTTGATGATGGGCCAAGTGCAGAATGGACACCAAAAATTCTGGACATTCTGGAGAGGGAAAAAGTGCCGGCAACTTTTTTTGTAATTGGTATCAATGCCGAACAAAATATTCCAATTTTAAGAAGAGAATACCGGGACGGTTTTGAAATCGGCAATCACACTTTTACACATCATAATATTGCCGAGATGAGCGTGACGAGGGCTGCTCTTGAAATGAAACTTACGCGCCTGCTCATTGAAAGTGTCACAGGTCATTCTACTATTTTATTCAGAGCGCCATATAATGCTGACTCTGAGCCGCAGACCTATGACGAACTCGCCCCGATACAACGAAGCCGCCAGGAAAATTATCTGACAATCAATGAAAGCATTGATCCAAATGATTGGGCAACAGGAGTAAGCGCCGACAGTATTTTTGAGAGAGTAGTGAGACAGGAAGCTTCTAGCA
>JAHEZB010000050.1:7302-9263 GCA_023251285.1 Chitinophagaceae bacterium
AGCAATGCAAGCATTATTTTATTGCACGATGCAGGTGGTGATACACGGCAGGCTACTGTTCAAGCGCTTCCACGCATCATCGATTATTTTAAAAAGAGAGGATATGTTTTTACGACTGTTGCCGACCTGATGGGTAAAACCAGAGACGAAGTGATGCCAAGAGTGGCCGATTCCCGCGACCGCTGGACGCGGAAATTTAATTTCGCTTTGGCAGAAACACTTTATTGGAGCGGGCAGATCTTATTTACATTGTTTATCATCGGCATTTTGTTATCGGTTTTCCGTATGATAGCAATGGCGGTTTTGGCCAGCATTCAAAAAAGAAAAGAACAAAGTGAAAATAAAACGACTTTTCCCGCATTTCTTTTAGGCCCTCAAAATAAACTTCCGTTGGTAAGTATTGTGGTACCTGCCTATAATGAAGAATTAAATTCTGTCAGAACGATAAATAGTTTGCTCGCGCAGGATTATCCTGCATTAGAAATAATTTTTGTGGATGATGGAAGCAGGGACGAGACGTATTCGAAAGTACATGAAACATTCAAAGACAATCCGAAAGTTTTCGTTTACACAAAAATAAATGGCGGAAAGGCATCGGCATTAAATTTTGGAATTCAAAAATCGAATGCTGATTATGTTGTTTGTATCGATGCAGATACGCAATTAAAATCAGATGCAGTTTCTTTATTAATGAAAAAATTTGATGAAGAAAATGTAGCTGCGGTGGCAGGAAATGTGAAAGTAGGAAACGAAGTAAATATGATCACGCGGTGGCAAAGCATTGAGTACATCACCTCGCAAAACTTTGATCGGCGAGCATTTGATCTTTTAAACTGTATTACGGTGGTACCTGGTGCTATCGGAGCTTTCCGGAAAGATGCGATATTGATAGCAGGCGGATTTACTACCGATACATTGGCAGAAGATTGCGATGTTACCATGCGTCTATTAAGAAACGGATATATCGTCAGAAATTGTACGGCAGCTATTTCTTATACGGAAGCGCCGGAAACTTTCAGGCAATTTTTGAAACAAAGGTTCCGCTGGAGTTTTGGTGTGATGCAATGTTTCTGGAAACACCGCGACACGC
This sequence comes from Chitinophagaceae bacterium, assembly GCA_023251285.1. Lineage (GTDB taxonomy): Bacteria > Bacteroidota > Bacteroidia > Chitinophagales > Chitinophagaceae > Ginsengibacter. The sequence goes on from JAHEZB010000050.1 coordinate 8,393, forward strand.
TCTTCAATAAAAAATATAAAAATTTCGGAATGATTGCCATGCCGAACATCCTTATTTTTCAAATCCTTTTACCGATTCTTGCGCCACTCGCCGATATTATTTTAGTGATTAGTTTGCTTGCCGCTTCTTTTGGAATTGTAGTAGCAAGTATTCCGCATATTATCCTTTATTATTTCATTTTTACTTTGGTCGATATTGCAGGAGCGGCACTGGCATTTGCTTACGAAAAAGAAAACCATTTAAAACTAATTTGGATGTTGCCTCAAAGATTGATTTATCGCCAGATGATGTATTATATTCTCATCAAATCTTTTAATAAAGCCATTAAGGGCGAACTGCAAGGCTGGGGCGCATTGAAGAGAACGGGAAGGGTAAAAGAAGTAACGCTGAATGCTTAATATACGCTCGCATGGCTTTCTTCCTTGACCGTCATAAATTCATGTTCGCTCTGGCTAATGTTTCAATCCTTATGCTTCAGTAAAGAAACAAATAACTCAGGTTTTTAATTGCTAAAAAAATAGTTCAATAAACAACCGTTAAAGAATAAGGAGGTAAGGAAATATTTTTTGATCCGGTTATTTTCCTGGTAACGGCAGGAAGAACCCTAGAGGGATAGCTATTAAATCCTTTGTCAACCCAGTGATACTCATATTTTGAGTATTGAATCAAATGTGTAAAATGCAGAGAAGTGACTTGCTTTGAAATTGTATTTTCTACTTCAACATCTATATTCGCAGTTCGAAGCGGATCTTTATTAATAAGCATTACCGACCATTTCCCATCAGAGTTTAGAACAGGATATGCAGTAATAAGAAGCTCTTTCTTTCTTTTGTAGCTATTACATATCACCGGATATATTTCTAAAACCGAA
>JAHEZB010000587.1 GCA_023251285.1 Chitinophagaceae bacterium
AAGCACAAAAATCGTCCAAATGATTTTGAATTTTTTCACTTTCATATTCCTCATTCAAAAATACATTAAAGACCAACGAAGGAGACTCAGCTTTGATTTCGCGCGCTCTTTCTATAATTTTTACCAGCATTTTTTCTGCACACAAAACCGTTTTGTGCAGGTAAACCTGCCAATACATAAACCTTCGTGAAACCAAAAACTTTTCTATAGAATGAATCCCTTTTTCTTCTACCATTAATTCCCCATTATGAACCGTAAGCATTTTTATAATCCGGTCATAGCCAATCACGCCTTCTGTAACGCCGGTAAAAAAACTATCCCGGATGAGATAATCCATACGGTCCACATCCAATTGCCCGCTTACTAATTGATGGAAAAATATTTTAGGATACTTGTTTGTAAAAATGTCAATCGCCATTTGCATTTTGCCATCAAATTCTTCATTCATTTTTTTCATCAGCAACAAAGAAATTCTTTCATGGCTTACGTTTTTAATTAACACATTTTCCAGCGCATGTGAAAAAGGCCCGTGGCCAATATCGTGTAAAAGAACAGCAATTTTGGCGGCCTGTTCTTCTGCTGCCGAAATAATAACGCCCTTACTCTTCAACTCATGGAGCGCATTACAGATTAAATGATAAGAGCCAAGGGAATGATGAAGGCGGGTGTGTACGGCGCCGGGATACACCAATTGGGCCATTGCCATTTGATGAATCCGTCGCAGTCGTTGATAAAAAGGATGGGAAATAATCTGATAAATCAGCTCATCATCTATTGTAATAAAACCATAAACCGGATCATTAATTATTTTTCTAAATGGCATTCTTTGGATTTGTTAAAAAGATTTCGAACCGGTGCAAAGATAATTTTTGGGGAGGGATTAATTTACATTTGTAAGCAACCGTAAATTTATCCTGGTTTAAATTCGTTAGTTGGTTTAGACAGGTTTAGTACGTATGCGGATTATAAATCTGAGTTATTTGTTTGTTTACTGAAGGACAATTGCCGGTTTCTTAATTGCGGTTTATGCCTTTTCCGAATAAGAGCTTATAATTTTAAAAAATATTTTCGATTAATAAAAACTATAGATGAATACAGCAAAAATTTTATGGGTAGATGACGAAATGGAAAGTTTAAAATCCCAGATCATGTTTTTGGAACACAAAGGGTACGATGTGACATCGCTGAGCAATGGCCATGATGCAATTGATTATGTAAAAGAGCACATTGTAGATGTGGTACTTCTTGATGAAAGCATGCCTGGAATCACAGGGCTGGAAACGCTGCAAAAGATCAAAGAAATTAATTCACAAATTCCGATTGTTTTAATCACCAAAAATGAAACCGAAAATCTGATGGACGAAGCCATTGGTTCGCAAATAACGGATTACCTGATAAAACCGGTAAATCCAAACCAGGTATGGCTTTCACTAAAAAAAATTATTGATAATAAAAGACTGGTTGCTGAAAAAACAACCACGGCGTATCAGCAACAGTTTCGCGATCTGTTCATGGCGCTGAATGATAATCCTGATTACAACGGCTGGATGGATATTTATAAAAAATTAGTCTATTGGGAACTGGAAATGAAAAAAAGCGACAGCCCGGAAATGCGCGAAATCTTTCAGTCACAAAAAGCGGAAGCAAACCTGGAATTTTTTAAATTCATTTCAAAAAATTATTCCAAATGGGTGACTAATCCCGCTGCAGATTCGCCAATCATGAGCAATACTCTCATGAAGTTTAAAGTGTTTCCGCATGTAGAAAAAGGAACGCCTACTTTCTTTATTTTAATCGATAATTTAAGATTCGACCAGTGGAAAGCAATCCAACCGTTATTTTCCGAAAATTTCAGGATACAGGAAGAAGAAACATTTTATTCTTTGTTGCCAACTGCAACACAATACAGCCGCAACGCCATCTTTGCCGGAATGCTGCCGATAGAAATAGAAAAACAATTTCCGGTAGAATGGAAAAATGATGACGAAGAAGGTGGCAAAAATTTATTTGAAGAACAATTTTTTAAAGCTCAATTAAAAAAACTGCGCAAAGAAGACCTGAGATATTCTTATACAAAAATTACGAATCACCAGGACGCTCAAAAACTGGTTGACAATATTCATAATTTTTTAAACAATGACATCAATGTTATTGTTTACAACTTTGTAGATATGCTCAGCCATGCGAGGACAGAAATGGAAGTATTGAAAGAACTCGCCGCAGACGAAGTAAGTTACAGAAGCCTCACTGCATCATGGTTTGAACATTCACCATTGCACCAGGCGTTGAAAAAAATTGCTGATAAAAAAATAAATCTGATTATAGCAACTGATCATGGAAGTGTGCGCGTTAATACGCCACAGAAAGTGGTTGGAGATAAACAAACCACAGCTAATCTGCGTTATAAACACGGCCGTAATCTGAATTATGAACCCAAAGAAGTACTTGCATTTCGCGATCCGCGGCAGGCAGGATTGCCGGTACCAAATGTAAATTCTTCATTCATTTTTGCCAAGCAGGATGGATATTTATGCTATCCAAATAACTACAATCATTTTGCAAATTATTATCGTAATACTTTTCAGCATGGAGGCGTAAGCCTTGAGGAAATGATCATTCCGGTTATCAGGATGACCAGTAAGTCGCTGGAAGTGTAAGGTTTGGAAAAGT
>JAHEZB010000588.1 GCA_023251285.1 Chitinophagaceae bacterium
CTGACCAACCAACGATTCCTTTTATTGAAGGTGATGGAATAGGGCCGGATATCTGGAAAGCGAGTGTTCGTGTTTTTGATGCTGCAGTGGAAAAGGCCTTTCAAGGAAAGAAAAAAATCAACTGGCTTAAAGTACTTGCGGGAGAAGAAGCTTTTAAAAAAACAGGTGAATGGATGCCACAATCGACTATGGACGCCTTTCGTGAATATTTATTAGCTATCAAAGGACCATTAACCACACCTGTAGGCGGTGGAATCCGCAGTTTGAATGTAATGCTGAGACAGGATTTGGATTTATATGTTTGTCTTAGACCAATCCGATATTTTGAAGGAGTACCGTCCCCGATGTGGCAGCCTGAAAAAGTAAATATGGTTATTTTCCGGGAAAATACAGAAGATATTTATGCAGGCATTGAATATATGACAGGAACACCTGATGCAAAAAAATTGTTGGACTTTTTGCAGAATGAATTGCACGTAAAAAAAATTCGTTTCCCTGAAACCACTTCTTTTGGAATAAAAGTAGTGAGCAAAGAAGGCTCTCAAAGATTAATTCGTGCAGCGATAGAATATGCAATCGCTAATAAAAATCCTTCGGTAACGCTTGTCCATAAAGGAAACATCATGAAGTTCACAGAAGGGGCATTCAAAAACTGGGGGTATGAACTTGCTGAGACCGAATTTAAAAACGAAACTTATACCTGGAACGAATGGGAGCGGACAAAAAAAGAACGGGGCGAAGCAGTTGCAAATGAAGATATGCGCATAGCTGCAGTTGGAGGAAAAGTAATTATTAAAGACGCCATCGCTGACAATTTTTTACAACAAGCTTTACTGGCTCCGCAGGATTATTCTATCATTGCTACACTAAACTTAAACGGCGATTACATAAGTGATGCGCTTGCTGCACAGGTTGGAGGAATTGGTATTGCGCCAGGTGCAAACATCAATTATATCACCGGAAATGCAGTCTTTGAAGCGACTCACGGCACAGCCCCTCGTTTTGCCAACACCAACAGTATGAATCCTTCGTCTTTGACCCTTAGCGGCGTGATGATGCTGGAATATATGGGCTGGCGTGATGCAGCAGAAATGATCACCAATGCTGTCGGAAAAACAATTAGAAATAAAACAGTAACAATCGATTTTTACAACCTGATGAAGGGTGGCACTCTTTTGACAACCAGTGAATTTGCCGATGCAATTATTAAGAATTTATAATCATTTCAGAAGGTGTTTAAATACCTTCTAAATCATCTGATTAAAGTGACACTTCCTTTCTTGAAGATAACTTTTCCGAGATAATCTACGCCCTCAGCCATCCAAACGAAAACCCCTGGATCCTGAGGTTGTCCTTTGAAAGTGCCGTCCCAGCCCTCCTTCTGCGTATTAGTAGAAAAAACTAATTCTCCCAACCGGTTATAAACTTTAAAAAAAGTCAGCGATTTTATCCCAACCGGAATTGGCCTGAACACATCATTCATTCCATCTCCATTAGGTGTAAATGCATCTGGTACAAACAGATCTGGTTTTACTTTATATACCGTAACATGAATGGTATCAATAGAAAAACAACCGGCAGCAGTGGAAACCTTCAAAGTATATTTCTGGCTTTCCGATAATAAAGCAACCGGATTTGAGATATCAGGATTGTTCAACCCGGTGGACGGGGACCACGAATAAAACTCAGCACCGCTTCCATTTAGTTGTAATGGTTGATTCATCACAATCGAAGTATCCTGGGGGCCTGCATCAGCTACCGGGTTTTCTACAGTGATCAAAACAGAATCAAATGCGGGTTTCGGGCAGCCCAGAACATCATTAACCTGAACCACATATCTTATTGTTTCACTGGGTGTGGATATAGGGTTAGCGATTTTGTTATTATTTAAAAACAGAGCCGGAGTCCAACTATAAATACTTCCACCGCTAGCATGAAGTTGATAACTTTTAGGGAAACAAATGGTTGTATCAGCAACTGTTTTTGCATTTGGATATGGAACTACTCTTACAACAGAATTCCCAGTGGTACTGCATTTGCCAATACTTGCAACTACATGATAAGTCGTATTTTGAAGAGGAACCACCTTTACAAATCGAGCTGTATCATTGGCCATTGCCTCTGCCGGAGACCATAAATAGTGAAGAGCATCACTTACAGCATTAATGCTGGCAGTGTCTGTGAGACAAATGCTTGTATCTGCCCTTATATTCAAAGTAACTTTGCTCACAACATTCACAAAAACAGAATCGGTTGCAATGCAACCCCGGCTTTCATTTAAAGTAGCATAGTAAACTGTAGGCCGCTTGGGGCTTACCAAGGGGGTAAGACTGTGAATATTATTGATGTTATAATCAGGTGTCCAGGATACGGTTCCCTGGCCCTTTGCAGTTAGTTGTAAAGTATCAAGATTACACATCACCGTATCATTATTTAAAGAAAAATCCGGTTGTGTTTTTATTACAACTGAATTCGTAAAGGTTTTAATGCAACCTTGAGTATTAGATACGGTTAATTGAACAGGATAGGTTCCCGGGTTTGTATAAATGTAAGAAGGGTTTCTATTTTTGGAAGTATCTGCATTAGAAGCAGGATCACCGAAATTCCACGACCAACTATTAATGGTGCCGTATAAAGTGGAGGATTTATCTGTAAATAAAATATTTGA
>JAHEZB010000051.1 GCA_023251285.1 Chitinophagaceae bacterium
GCCGGCTTTGCCATTCTATGGATGATTGCGATGTGGTTTATTACCAATAAGCAGAGAAAAGCACTGGAAAAAGAAAAAATAAAAACACAGGCAGAGGCAGAACAGAAAACGATTATATCTTCAATGAAAGATGAATTGGAAGTGCAGGTAGCCCAACGAACTGCTGAACTGACGAAGCAAAAAGAAGAACTGCAACACACGCTGGAAGAGCTCAAAGCCACACAATCACAACTCATTCAATCAGAAAAGATGGCTTCCCTTGGAGAACTTACCGCAGGCATTGCCCATGAAATTCAAAATCCTTTAAATTTTGTCAACAATTTTTCTGATGTAAATGCTGAATTAATAGATGAATTGAACGCTGAAAGGTTAAAGCCAAAAGAAGAACGCGATGAACAGCTGGAAAATGAAATACTGAGTGATATAAAAGAAAACGAACAAAAAATAAATCATCATGGCAAACGCGCCGATGCCATCGTAAAAGGCATGCTACAGCATTCAAGAAAAAGCACCGGTCAAAAAGAACCAACGGATATCAATGCTTTGTGTGACGAATATTTGCGATTAAGCTATCATGGATTAAGAGCAAAAGATAAATCGTTTAATGCCACTTTGAAAACTGATTTCGATGAAAGTGTTCAGAATGTTAGCGTGATTCCACAGGAAATTGGGCGAGTGCTTTTGAATTTGTTTAATAACGCATTTTATGCGGTAAGCGAAAAGCGGAAAGCAGAAACCGAAAAGGTAAACGCTGAAAGCAGCAGGTATGAACCAACGGTTTCTGTAAGTACAACGAAAATAGAGGGAAAAGTGCAGATCTGCGTAAAAGATAATGGCAGTGGTATTCCACAAAATATCATTGATAAAATCTTTCAGCCTTTTTTTACAACAAAACCTACCGGAGAAGGGACGGGATTGGGCTTATCATTATCGTATGATATTATTAAAGCACATGGAGGAGAATTAAAAGTGGAAACAGGTACAGGAGAAGGGACGGACTTTATTATTTTATTACCGCTCTGAGTTTCGCAGAGTAATAATTACAATCAACAAACGGAATTAAGAAATAATTCAGAAGCTTACCAATAATTTGATTACGTGCTGTAGAGTTGATAAAAAATTAATTTTGAAAAAGGTATTAGAAAAATAAAAAAGAATATAAATTAAATACAAACCAACAATGAAAGTTTTAGTAGTAGATGACGAAGCAGATATGAAAACGCTGTTCGAACAGCGCTTCAGAAAAGAAATTAAAAGCGGCGAAATCGATTTTATTTTCGCAAATTCCGGTAACGAAGCGCTGGATTATCTGAACCGCCAAAACCATGAATTTGTATTAATTTTATCGGACATCAACATGCCGGGAATGAGCGGCCTGGAATTGCTGGAACACATCAAACAAAAATACCAGTTTCCGCCACCAAAAGTAATGATGATCACAGCATATGGTGATGATTATAATTATAACCAGGCAATGAAACTTGGCGCTGATGACTTTCTTACAAAACCACTGGATTTTAATACATTAAAAGAAAAATTAAAAAAAAGTGAATAATGGCAAAAATATTAGTCGTTGACGACGAGACCGATTTGGAAGTATTAATCAAACAAAAGTTTCGCCGCCAGATACGTGAACAGAAATACGAATTTACTTTTGCAAGCGATGGTAATGATGCGCTCAAAAAACTGGAAGAACATCCGGATACGGAAATTGTACTAAGCGATATCAACATGCCAGGCATGGATGGCTTAACACTGATTGGTAAACTAACCGAAGATAATCCGCTGATTAAATCCATTATCGTTTCAGCTTATGGCGATATGGAAAATATCCGCACTGCGATGAACCGGGGAGCATATGATTTTTTATGCAAACCGGTAAACTTTGAGGACCTGGATGTCACCATTCAAAAAACAATGCGATATGTAAATCAGCTTCGTGAAACGGTTGAAGCCATCCGTGAAAATAATATCTTAAAAATGTACGTGGATAAAAACGTACTGAATTTCATGAACAGCCGTGAGTTTGAATCCTCATTGTTGCTGAGTGAAAACATTGAAGGCACCGTCGCTTTTATTGACATTTGCAATTTTACAGCCATCACAGAAAAAGAACCTGCAGATGTTGTGGTTAAACTCCTGAACCGCTATTTTGATGTAATGGTAAAAGAAATTATTGCCCAGGATGGATATATTGATAAATTTATGGGTGATGCCATCATGGCGATTTTCCGGGGAAAATTTCACCTGGACAGGGCGATTGACGCTTGCCTGGCGGTAAGAAAGCAAATAGAAAAATTGCCGCAACTTGCAGAAGGGTTGTCGTTCTTGCCCAAATTATCTATTGGTATAAATTGCGGTGAAATGATCTCCGGAAATATCGGCTCCGCGAATTTGCGCCGCCTGGACTATACTGTTATTGGCGATACCGTAAATACTGCTCAACGGCTTCAAAGTGTAGCCAAACAAGGTCAGGTTGTCATTAGTGAAGATTCTTATCAAAAAGTAAAAGATTCGTTTCATTGCGAGAAAATATCTGAGGTATCTTTAAAGCATAAAGCGCAACCGGTAATGATTTATGAAGTAGTAGATTAGGAAAATATGAATCAGCTTTATTTGTTTGTTTGCCCATCGTATTTAAACCCAACTTAACCTCATAAAATAAGACCATGAAATGCCGGCATTTCAATTTTCGGCGTAACAATTTTTTTGTAAAATAACTCTTACCAGCCCAAGACATGCAGTAAAAAAAAACCTCTTATGCCACGAAAATTTTTATTAAAAATAATTGCTTATTCTTTATTCTTTTTTGCTATTAGCTATGCTTCTAATGCCCAAAAAGAACCGAACCGGCTCATCAACGAACCGGTAGATATCAGTCCTGACTTTCACAATTTTGTAAATGCATATTTTCTGGCTGACAGCCTTACGTCATTTGATCCAAATACAATCTCCGGAACGGTTGAATGGCAGCGGAATCATTATGTTCGGCGTATGGCTTTTAATAATGAGCTGGCAGCATTGCAACCTTATGAAAACACTATTTTTCCTGCATCAGAATACCAACAGGATCCGGTGCTTCCTTTCAGCATTCAATTTGTTTCTCCACGAACAATTCGTTTAAGGATGAACACCGGTCTTGTAGTAAAAGATGAAAAGGACACGCTCATGTTTGCAAAAGAACCTGCAACTGATCATTCGTGGAAATATACCAAAATAAACGGCGGCTATGTTTATACCAGCGCCTTCGGTTCTGTAACCATTCGCCAATATCCGTGGCATATAGAAATAAGAGATGCGAATGGAAAATTGCTCACAGAAACTTTTCATGCGAAAGATAATAGCGGTAGTTACACACCGATACTTCCTTTTTCTTTTGTGCAACGTTCTGCTGATTTTACCAGGAGCGTTGCCGCTTCATTTACCGCTGCTCCCGAAGAAAAGATCTTTGGTTGTGGTGAATCTTTTACCAATCTGAACAAGCATGGCCAAAAGGTGGTTTTATCTACTTTCGACGCAAACGGTGTGCAAACTCCGAACATGTATAAACCTATTCCGTTTTTTATGAGCAGCAATGGTTATGGAATGTTTATGCATACCTCTACTCCTGTTACCTGCGACTTTGGACAAGCATTCAATGGCGTCAATACTTTGATGATCGGCGATGATCAACTGGACTTATTCATTTTCATTGGCGATCCAAAAGACATTCTGAATGAATATACAAATATCACCGGCAAATCTCCGATGCCGCCTTTGTGGAGTTTTGGTTTTTGGATGAGCCGCATCACGTATTCATCAGAAGCAGAGGTAAGAGATGTGGCAGCCAAACTGAGAGAAAACAAAGTGCCGGCTGATGTCATTCATTTAGATGTGGGTTGGTTTCAAACTGACTGGCGTTCTGACTTTCAGTTTTCAAAAGAGCGGTTTAAAGACCCGAAGAAAATGATCAGTGATCTCGGTAAAGACGGTTTTCACATTTCATTATGGCAGCTTCCTTATTTTGTTCCAAAAAACCGGTTATTTCCTGAGATTGTTAAAAAAGGATTTTATGTAAAAGACGCTAAAGGAAATTTACCTTACCCCGATGCTATCATAGATTTTTCCAACCCACAAGCGGTGAATTGGTATCAGCAACACATTGATACTTTATTAAAAATGGGAGTTGGTGCTATCAAAGTTGACTTTGGCGAAGCGGCTCCTGAATATGGTTTGTATGCATCAGGCCGCAGCGGATTTTATGAGCACAATTTATATCCGTTGCGATATAATAAAGCAATAGCCGACATTACGAAAAAAGTAACGGGCGACAATATCATTTGGGCGCGCTCTGCATGGGCAGGAAGTCAGCGCTACCCGATCCATTGGGGCGGCGATGCAGAAAATACTTCTTCTGCAATGCTGGCTACTTTGCGTGGCGGATTATCATTTGGCTTATCCGGCTTTGCATTCTGGAGTCATGATATCGGAGGTTTTGTTTTGAAATCTCCCGAGGACCTTTATCGCCGGTGGACGCCGTTTGGTTTCCTCACTTCTCATACAAGAGCGCATGGCGCTCCGCCAAAAGAACCGTGGGCTTATGGCAAAGCTTTTTTGGATGAATTCCGCCTCAGTGATAATATGAAATATGAGCTGATGCCTTATGTGTATGCACAGGCCAAACAATGCACAGAACTGGGTTTACCAATGGTTCGCGCTTTGTTTGTAGAATATCCAAAAGATGCTGGTTGCTGGCTGGTTGAAGATGAATATTTATTTGGTTCCGATATTCTTGTCGCGCCATTTTTCCAGGACAGCACTTATGAAAGAGATGTTTACTTACCAAAAGGAAGTTGGATCAATTATCAGAGCGGTGAAGTGTATAACGGAGGCTGGCATCACATAAAAGGCGGCAAAATTCCGGCGGTGATTTTAGTGCGTGATGGAGCTGTAATTCCAAAAGTAAAACTGGCGCAATCAACAAAAGACATTGACTGGAAAAACATACAACTGGTGGTTTATAATTCCGGTAATTCAAATTCGACCGGATATGTGTGTCTGCCTTCAGATAATGTTTTACGACCTGTTTCTGTTACCAATAAGAATGGAAAATATGTATTGGAAAATGATCCATTAAAAGGTGCTGTAAAATGGGATGTGCATTCTTATCAGGCGCAGTAGTAATAAACGGCATTGCCCAATAACTGCGGCTTCCTTAAAGAATACAGGAATTCGTTTTATTTCTTCGTGGACTGGATTCTTAGATAAATTAATGGTTAGGAATTCAATAGCCAAAAGAAAAAAATGAATAAAGGTTCAGATTTTTATTATAACTTTCTGCTGTAATTCAATTATTCCTGACAAACACATTACCTGTGAAACATACATACGTTAATGTTTCTTTCCGTATAGCTTTCTGAATCTATATCGGAAATTCAATTTAATGTGGAAAATCATGTCAGACGAATCTTCATCCCCGAAGCCTGTTTCAATATCTACTTATTTAATTATTTCAGGAGCAAGCCTGATCGCCGCAATTGCTATTGGGTATTATTATTTTCATTCGATGAAACAAAGTGGAACAGAAAAAATGGATAACCAGGTTTTTTACCTCGTGTTGGTGCTTTTTGGAATAGCCGTAAGTGCGCTCATATTTGGCATTATGAATTCTTACGCAGCCCTTAATGGCGTTCAATCAGGTGTTACTTACAAATTTACCGGACCTGTAGTTGGTGTAATACTTACCGTTTTGGGCGGATTTATGCTTCCCAAAGGTGGTACAGATCAGTTACTTTCTATCCATGTTTCTGACCAGGATAACAACCCAATAACGAAGGGAACTGTATCTATAACTTTTCCCCAGTACCAGCGGCAAGGTTCTATTGGCAACGATGGTATGGTGGTATTTCCGCAAATACCTTCTGATCAGTTGCGAAATAAGATCATCATTAACATTGCAAGTGACGGCTATACTCCTAAAATCCTGGATACGCTGCTTTCAAATTTCGGACGTGTCGATGTCACGCTGGACCAGGCAAAAGTTATCCGCATTTCCGGTACAGTAAAAGATGCCGCAGATAATCCGATCAGGGATGTAGAAGTACAGGTTGATGGAACGCCTTATGCGGCAAAAACGATTAATGATGGAAGCTTTGATATTCCTATTCCAGGTTATCATTTTGGAGATAGAATTACGTTGGTTACTTCTCATCCGGCCTATGAAGATAAATCCAAAGAATTTGATATCGAATCAGGTGAAATTGACAAGATAGAATTTGTACTGAATCCGATACCAGTGAATCATTCTAAATCAAAGAAAAAATGAAACAACTTGTTTTTCTTTCTGCGTGTATCGCCATACTGTCGAACCATGCAGACGCACAGCAGGTAATCATCAAAGGAACCCTCCGCTGCATGAACAATGGAATAGCCACTTCCACAAGAGGTGCTACTAACATCGTTATTATTCCTTCCTTCAATCCGGCAGCATCTGTAGCAACGACCACCACACCTGAAGGTTTTTTTCAGATCAATACCGGTTGGAACGCTGCGAATCTAAAAGATAAAGATGTAACGCTTTACATCATTACCAAATGCAGCAGTTGTAAAAAAGTGCAGCGGGTTTTCATTTCTGAAGATCTGGATAAGCGGAATACTGATCCAACAAAAATGTATGTTACCGTAAAAAACTGGAAACTTCTCGAGAATTGCCAAACTATGGAACTGCCCGATATTCTATCAGAAAAACTGCTTGATTCAGCGCAACATTTGCCTGCCCAGGATATTAGCGGCAAAGCGCCCGGAAGTCCGGCACTCGCACCTGTTTCTTTTATTAACCTGTTTGAAAAACTCGCTGCTATTGCTGCAACGCCGAATTTCGGATTATTTAAGGTGACTGTCCTTCAGCCCGGGAAAATTCAATATGGCGTTTTTCTGCATTCTTCTCCAATGACAAATACTGATAATACCGGTTTTAATTTCGCGCCTTCGCGCAACCTTTCTGAAGCGGTTTTTTGGAATGCGTCAGCGATTGCGAACAGCAGCCAACCTAATAATATCAGCCTTCTCGCCAACTTTAAGAACAACATTAAATTATCCGGCTATGAGCAGATCAGCAAACAATTCTATATTGGATTAGGAGGTATTTATACAAAACAGGACCAAATCCGGCAAATGCAGATATTTGGAATAGGCGCCTCAAACAGTGGCGTTACGATTGATGGTGTAAACCACCCGGAAAAATTGCAGGAATATGCCGTTTTTTTAGCCCCGGTTTATAAGATCAATAACAAAATGAGCGCTGCTATTACCATCAAATCTATCTGGCAGCAATTTAACAATCCTGACCTGGTAGCATTAGAGCAGTCGAATGGGAGTGACAATACGGCTTATAATTTCTTCCGCGACGACAGTATCCGTAAACAAAATTTTGATGTGGATCTGTCATTCAGTTATAAAATAAGCAGCTTCTTGCAAGCGGGTGTTTCACTTATGAATCTTGCAGGAACGAAATTATATGCTAATGAATTTGTTCGGGATTCAGCGAATCAGTCATATGTGAACCAGCGCGCCTATGGATTGGGTTTGTGTTATAAAAGAGGAAGATTGAATGTAGGCGTGGATGCGTTATTTACCGACAAAGAATTCTATGATGCCTCGCTTGGTGTAAACTATGTTCCATTTAATAATGGATTGATTGCAGCAGGTTACGCTTTCAAACAAAAAAGTTTTTCATTATCATTCAGGCTTAAGCATTTTAAAATAGCTTACATTAATGATAATGGCTTGGTAATAAATGACGTCAAAAGAGCAAGGAGCAAAATTTTTAACGGTGCAATCTATACCGGCTTTGTATTTGACTTTTGACAATTGTCTCGCTTTAGGATGATAAGCAGCGATCGAATCAATCCGGCTTTTACAGTAAACCTTTGGATTGATTTAAGAAAAATCTATTGATTTCATCATATTATTATTACTACTATATGAGGGTTCCAAGGGGGTGTTAATAACTCTCATAAATGTGAATAACTTTGAAAACAATGGCAGGGTGAACTTTACAGTAAACATTGTCAAAAAGGTCAAATGTTGGTATTAGTCCCTGCCATTATTTTACTTGCTCCAGGTCCAACTAGAATTATCTCTTTGACGCATCAAAGGTTTTTGACAGAGCAAGTTTTTTATAAAATATAAAGCACAAATTTATGAAAAAAAACAAATTCATTATAGGTGTTGATGTATCTAAAAATACACTTGACATCTATTCTACACAAATCAATGAGCATCTTCAAATTGAAAATGGAACGGTGGGATTCAGGGAATTTTTGCAGTGGTGTAAAGCCCGGAAAATAAATCTGAAAAATTGTGTGGTAGTTATGGAATATACCGGGGGCTACGAGTATAAATTGATTCAGTTTTGTGAAAATAAAAAGATTCCCTTTATTCGTATTCCAGGCCTGGCTATTAAGCACTCACTGGGAATCATCAGGGGAAAGAATGACAAAGTGGATTCAAAGCGGATTGCTCAATATGCATCTGAAAAATATTCGTCATTAAAGGCTTCAAAGCCTTTAGACAAAAGGATTATACAGCTTAAGGAATTTCTAAGATTTAGAAAAAGGCTGGTAAGAGAAAACGCAGGTTATCAGGCTACTATTAAAGAGCGTAAACATATTTATCCTGATTTAGGAAAGGATATTATTATTAAAGAATTAGAACAAAAGTTTGAAAACAATGAAAAGTCTATTTCAAAAGTAGAAGTTGAAATAATGAAAATTATTGAAGTGAATGACGACTTCAAACTAAACTATGATTTAATTACAAGTATCAAAGGTATCGGCAAAGTAAACGGATGGATGACGATAGCATACACTGAGAATTTCACCAGCTTCCCCGATGGCAGAACCTATGCAGTATATGTTGGAGTGATACCCTTTGATCATAGTTCCGGAACCAGTATTAAAGGGAAAAAGCGGGTAAGCCATCTGGCTAATAGGGAATTAAAATCAGAGCTATCTCAGGCGGCAAAAAGTGCCATGCAATGGGATAAAGAAATAAGAGAATATGCTGAAAAAAAGCTGCAGGAAAAAGAATGGGGGAAGGTGGTCAATAATGTAAAATTTAAGCTTATTCTCAGAATGTTTGCAGTGATTAAAAGAGGAACAAAATATGTGGATAAGTATCCCATTGCGGCCTGATTTTAGAAAATAAAAAATAAATTTGGTAGTTTCTGAATCCTAGAATACC
>JAHEZB010000589.1 GCA_023251285.1 Chitinophagaceae bacterium
GCTAGCACCGTCCCAACGTCAGGCGGTTTTTTGGCTAAACCCAGGCAGATATATGCCGAAGAAAAGCCAACCAACAAATCCGAAGATCTTGATAAACCAACCCCGTTGACCATTTCAAAACAGGAAGACGACCCTGTCGAAGAAATGCAATTGGTGGTGAAAAATTTCAATGATGCGGTGGAGGAAACTCAGGAAAAGAAAGTACACCAAACAATGCCATTCATGAAGTCAACTGTTGAGGAACCGCCGATGGCGGACGAAGCAGGAGAACAAAAGCGCCGGGCTATGGAACGCATTGCAAAGTTGAGGAATCTTTCCTTTAACGTAAACGCAGCGGATCCTAACAATGAGTTTGAGTCTGTTCCAGCTTACCTTCGCCGCAACATGGAATTACATAATTCCATTGCCAATGTAGAAAGTTTTTATAGTAATTATACCGTTAATTCTGACGAAAATAATAAAGCTGAAATAAGCACCATCAATACTTTTTTGGATGGTAAGAAACCTGATTAGAAGTTGAGGGTTGATTATTGATTTTTGAATTCCTCAACTTTCACTCTTCAACTGTAAACCCTCAAATCAAAACTTCCTTGTTGTGTTCGTACTATTTGGTTTATTTCCCCGGAGACTGAAAAGTTAGCCGGGGTTTTTGTTTGAAGAAAAGGAACTGTGTTTATTTCCTTGTTTACTGTAAAACGGTTTTATTCTTTGACAGATTGTTCTGATGAAGAATCACTTTTATCCCAATCCAACTTCGGTATGCCTTGCAGGAATTTCAACATCCAAAAAGCCTTTACTGATGAGCCGGTTTTTAAAATCAAGCTGCACATCATAATCGCCGTGAACCAAAAATAGTTTTTTTACTTCTTTGGGATTTTGACAGGCAAGCCATTGGCAAAGATCATTATAATCTCCATGCGCACTCATACTTTGAATTTCGCCAATCTCAGCATGCACTTCATGGGGCTGCCCAAAAATCCCTACTTCTTTGGGATGCAGCTTTAACCTGCCGCCTAATGAATTTGGTTCGCAATAACCGGTAAATAAAATAGAATTGCGGCTGTTTTCAATATTGTTGCTGATGTGATGTTTTACCCTTCCTGCTTCCGCCATGCCACTCGCAGAAATAATAACCATAGGGTCTGTGCGATAGTTCAGAGATTTACTTTCTTCTACTGATTTTATAAATTTTAATCCCTTAAACTGAAAAGGATCATGATCAGTTTTCAGTAACTTTTGCACGCGACTGTTAAAGTCTTCGGGAAAGCTTTCAACAACTTCTGTCGCTTCCAGGCTTAGCGGACTATCTACATAGTAGGGAAGATCAGGAAGCCTGTTTTCATTTTCCAATTGATTGAGATAATACAATATTTCTTGTGTACGACCTACGCTGAAAGCAGGAATAATAAGTTTTCCTTTTTTTTGCAAACAGGTTTTTGTGATCCATTCCAGCAATTTATCAGGAGTGCCTGAAACTTCTTCGTGTAGTTTGTTCCCATAAGTAGATTCCATAATGATATAATCAGCCTGCGGGAAATCCTCAGGCGATTTTAGAATAACATCTCTATATCTTCCAACATCGCCGGAAAAAGTAAGATGGGTTTCTTTCCCATTTTCCATAATTTTTAAATGTACGGTAGCGCTGCCGATAATATGCCCGGCATCCAGGTACATGAACTGAACATTTTCATCAATGGTAAACCATTTTCCATAATCAACAGTTACAAAATGTTCGGCAGCCCGTTGCGCATCTTCCATTACATACAACGGTGAAATGTAAGGTTTTCCTTGTGCAGCGCGGGTTTTGTTTAAAAATTTTAAATCGCTTTCCTGGATCCCGGCGCTATCCGCCATTAAAATCGCAGCTAGCTCTTTTGTTGCCGGCGTGGCAAATACTTTTCCATTATATCCGTCTTTTATCAGTTTTGGAATCAGCCCGCAATGATCAATATGTGCATGGGAAAGAATCAGGTAATTTACTTCAGCAGGATTAAAACCAAAATCGCGGTTCAGTTCATCCGTTTCTTTTCCCATGCCCTGGTACATGCCGCAATCCAGTAAATATTTTTTTCCGTTTGATAGTGTTAGAAGGTGTTTAGAACCTGTAACGGTGCGGGCTGCGCCATGAAAGGCAATTTTCATAAATGAAATTTTGAGAATGAATAATGAAAATAAAGTTAAGGTTAAAAAGTTAAGTTGAACTTTATTTCTACTTGATTTTGCTATAAGTCTTTTCTCACGAATAAACGTAACGGTCGTCAATACACTAAAGGTCGGTTGATATGAAATACAGTAAACAAATAAATAAAGCTATTTCTGTTTTCTTTTATCGGCTCAAAGTTTTAACGCCTGCTGCAGAGAATTTTTACTTCTATTGAAATAAAATAGTTCTTTCTCATTTTGTGTGGGAAAATAAGCTAATAAAGTAGATTAGAGATTTTGCGATTCTGTTACTAAGGTAATAATGTTGCATGCCAGCTTTTTCAATAAACCGATAGAATTAATTAGGACGTTATTAACCTGAGTAATAATCCGTGCACTGGAAAATAAGCTAATAAGGTAGGTTGGAGATTTTGCGATTCTGTTATTAAGGTAATAATGTTGCATCCCACCTTTTTCTAAAAACTGTATAATTAGAACCTTATTAACCTTAGTAATA
>JAHEZB010000002.1 GCA_023251285.1 Chitinophagaceae bacterium
CGAAGATTCCGCGGGAACTTCCAGGACGGGAGCGCTTTCCGAAACGCCGGCTGGCTGGTATTCCAAAGTTCTAAAAGTTTGATTTTCATAGATTGTTTCGTTCCCATAAACATCGCGAACAATCGCAACGAAATTATATAAAGTATTCGGCGTAAGGCCGGTAAGCGGATGGGCGTGGGCGGTCAAAAGATTAGTGTGTCCGCCGTCGTTTTTCCTGTACGCGGTCGTTGTCCCGTATCTTACCTCGCCGCCCGCGGGAACGTCGGTGGCCCAGATGATTGTCGCGGTGGAAGTACTGGTTGAGGACAATGCCACATTGGAAATAACCGGCGCTTGAATCAATGTTTTTTGTTGGTATAAAGTATTAAATTCCAAACCGCTTTCACTGATGGTTTGTCCGGAAACATTTTTAGATACGACTTTATAAAAATAGTTGGTCCCGGGTTTTAAGCCGGTCAATTTAATTTCATGCGAAGCAACGCTGGTCGTCACCGTCAAAGTGGAAGAGGCGTAGGTCTCGGTAACTCCATAAAATACCTGCGAGGTCGCCGGTTCATTCGTATTCCAGATAATCCTGGCAGTAGAAGTTCCGACAGACGCGACTTCTACATCAGAAATGACAAAGGGTTCCGGTTCTGGTTCGGGCATTGGCGGCGGCACAACTTCGTCGGTTACAAAGATTTCATCCGGAGAAACCGTTTCGTTGCCGGATTCGTCCATCGCCACAATTCGGTAATGATATTGAGTATGGTCTTCCAGGCCGGCAAGAAAAACCGAATGCTCGGTAGCGTATTCGGAAACAAGAGCAGTCACCGATCCATATTCGGCAGTCTTGCCATATTCCACTTTTCCTTGAGCCAGCTCATCGGTTATCCAGCCGATGGTCGCTCCGGAGGTGGTGATGGCGGAGACGTCTATTTGCGAAATCTCCGGCGGTGTACTGTCAATCGCAATAACTTCGGCGGAGGTTTCTAAAACCCGATCTTCGGAATAAGACACGTTGCCGCTCTGATCTTCCGCCACAATCCGATAGTGATAGTTAGTACCGGGAGTTAAATTGGTGATGGAGACGGCGTGTTCTAAAGCGGCATCCGCGCTCTTCGGCGTTGAAAGTCCGTAGGTCACAGTTGTCCCGTATTCCACAAATCCGTAAGCAAGCTCATCGGTAGTCCAAACAATGACGGCCTGGGTTTCTTCGGCAGAAACGGTCGCGATAGACACAAAATCCGGCGAAGTGGTATCGGCTGGCGGCGCAACAACTTCTTCAGCTGGTGCAGTATCGGTAGTAGGCGTGCCGGTATTAAGCGTCTGGGCAATTGCAAAACCACTATGAAAGCATGCGAGCGCGATGATGGCTAAAAAACTTGCTATTTTTTGTTTCATAAAATTATCTTTATTTCTTGGTCTCTGCTTCGAGTTTGAGAAGCTTCTTGGCGATTATAAAAATAATTAAGGCCAGGATAAGAAAATTAAGAAGCTCGGCCGCAAATGAGCCGATGGCAATGTGAACGGGTCCGATATTCCATGCCGCCTCCCTCCACGATTCCGCACCCATAAGCGGCGCAGCAATAGGCATGAGCACATCTTTGACCATTGAATTAACCAGCGCGGCCGAGGCCGTACCCATCACAAAACCGACTGCCAAAGAAACAACATTGAACTCTCGCAAAAACTTTTTAAAATCCCTGAACATAAGAGTGTTTATATTTCATAATACCAAATTTTAAGATAAAAAACGGCTGCTCATCGCCGTGGAGGTTATTAGAAATGTTATTCAAAAGAAAACCGTTTCTGGCATAATGGATTTTCCGGATATTTTACACAGTAAGCTTTGCATTGCCCAAAGCTGTTCTGGCAATAAGCGTCGCAGTTTTGGTTGCGCGGACATAAAAACGGTATTTTGTTGTCAGGTGAGTTTATGCCCGCAACCGTCCCAACCACAGCCATTAATAAAATAACGAGTGATATTGTAAAAAAGATCGCGCCGCGGCCTACTTGCAATCTATATAAAGCCATCGCGATTGCCATCACTATTAAAAAAGGAGACACTATCGCCGCTCTTTGAATTAGCCCGGGATAGAGCACCGGTGGCCATACCGAAGTAAAGTATCTTAATCCGAGAGCCAGCGGGCCGATTGTGATTATTATGGGAACAAGCCAGACTAGTTTTTTATTATTAGCTAAAACATCAAAAGCAAAGAGCAAAAATCCGATTGTCATTATCGGAAAAGGATAAAAACTAAATTTTTGGTGAAGGTGGGCCGTTGGGGTCGCAATGGTGCAAAGCGCGTCGCAGGGAAACGCTCCTACTAAAAACATGGAAACCCCCGCGCCGAAGAAAAAGATAGCTCCGATTTTACCGGCAAGGTGGAGCTCCGATGATCGAAAAAGTCCGACGGCAAAAAGAATAATTAGAATACCAAATAAATTAAAAGAGAGAACATTGGCAAGAGTTTTGACCGGGCTGTCAACGGCGCCCAATTGGCTGATGGGCTCGTTTAAAGGATTATAACCGGAAAACATGGTGCCAAAGATAAAAAGAGAAAGCAAAAACAGAGGGGCTCCTATAACCCCGCATGCTAAAAGAAAGCGGTCAATCTTATTGGCCATCCCCCGGCTTAATTTTGTTTAAGAATTAGAACTCCCCAGATAATCGCC
>JAHEZB010000590.1 GCA_023251285.1 Chitinophagaceae bacterium
TTTTTTTAGACACAAAATACGTAAGAGAAACCGCCACCACTATCAGCGAACCTGCCGGCATTGAAACCGGCAACTCGATATTTTGCACGGGTAGGGGCGTATCGTTATAAGGGATGGTAAAAGCGTGTATACTTTTGCCGTTACCAACGCCGTTCCTTAAATCACAGGATGCAGCAGCGATGATACATTCAACGCGCTTTGTCCACGCCGGCGCTGCGATTTTTTCTTTAGGAATAAAGGCAGGAATATGTAATTGCAAAACATCTCCTGCTTGTTTGTTCTCTTCCGTGGTCGGTGTCATCACCGACCAGTTGACAGAACATCAAAATGCATTCATAATTGACAACTCAATATTTTGCACGGGTAGGGAAGTATGGTTAGCCCTACAGGAACTCAACCTGGTGATATCCTGATTCTTCTGCATCATCCCTGGCTTTTTCAAAAATAGCAGGGCAAAAAGAAGTACTTGAATTAATAAAAAGGCAATAAGAAGCAATTTATTTAAGGATCATTACAGGGATCTTTGTATTTCTGTATAAAGCTTCTGATATACTCTTGTGAGTTAATGTATAAAGAAAACTATACTTACCTGGCAATGCGAATAACAATTCCACTTTATTCGACCGGGTGAAACCCAGAATTCCATTGATCACATTCTTATCTTCAACATAATAAATCTGGTGTTGAAAATTCTTTAAATACCCATGCAAACCAGCTTCCGCGGCTTTGAATTTTTCATCCGGATTTAAATGACGGTGTTTCGCATCTACATTCAGCACCATCAATTGAACATCGCGCCATTGCACGGACGCATGAAGTGTGTTTACTTTATTCAATGATTCAACCGCATTGAAGTCGCAGGGCACAAGCACATTTTTTATTGGTTCATAAACATAATGTCCAGGTACGATCAAAACTCTTACCGGGCTGATCTTTGCGATGCTGATCACATTGCCCGCAACCAAAGATTCATTGTTACTATTTTCACGACTGCTTCCCAGCAAAACCATTACCGGTTGCTCTTCTCTGATCACTTCGATGACGCTTCTCACCAAAGGCAATTCTGTTAGAGCTGTTTGAACCGTAATACCCGGACCTGTTTTTTTATCAAGCCTTTTGCACAATTCATTAAGCTGCTCTCTTTCCTGCATCCTGCTATGGTTCAAAAAATCCTGGTCCACATTCGAAAATTCTCCCGACATGATCACTCCTTCATACATGGACGTATAAAGAGACCTCAATAAAATAATGCGCTCATAAAGATATTTCCTGCTCCATTCAGCAGCAAAATTTACTGCATTCTCAGAAGCCGCAGTAAAATCAACCGGTACGAGTAATGTTTTCATAAGCATGTATTCTTTTACTTAAAATGAATGCTGTTTTTGCAAAGGTAAACGATGAGCCTGAAATAATAGTTTGTTATTTAACTATCATGATTTTAACTTTGCGGCTAAATCGATGCGGTTGGGCTATACTTATTGCTTTTAACGTATCGGTTTTAAGAAAAACCTTGCATTGTGGCAATATCAAATCAGAAGTCGGAAACAACACGGCAGTTTGCCCATTTGTTATTTGAATTAAGGGACCAGTTACGGGAGTTCATGCAAAAGAAGTTCAGGGAAAATAACATTGACCTGACTTATGAAATGCACCAGATAATGGCTTGTTTATGGCGGCAGGATGGCATCAACCAACAGGAACTGGCGAATCTTACGTTAAAAGATAAAGCCAGCATGACTTTGCTGATAGATAATCTAACGAAACGTGACCTCGTGAAAAGGCTCGAAGATGCTGCCGACAGGAGAAGCAAGTTAATTTATCTGACTGCAAAGGGAAAACGATTGGGGAAGAAAGTGGAACCCTGGGTAGCTGAATTATTTACGATTGCCAGCCGTGATCTTCAGATTGGTGAGATCAGGGAATCTATAACAGCGGTTCAGAAGATGCGTGATAATGTAAAAGGAGGTTGATTTTTTATGAGCTTAGTCGAACACGAATACTTCTGTCGTTACCATAATTGTAGAACGGCCTGAACATTGATGGACAAAAAATATTTCCGTACATGGAACAAGACTCATTGGTAGTATATGGCTTTAAGCGTGTAGTCATTACGATTACCGCTGTTATTTGCGCGTTGCTTCAAATTATTGATACGACGATTGTAAATATTGCACTACCAACAATGCAGGGAAGCCTTGGCGCTTCGCTTACAGAAATAACCTGGGTTATTACTGCTTATGCAATTGCCAATGTGATCGTGATGCCAATGACAAGCTGGCTAAGCCAGCAATTTGGCAGAAGGAATTATTTTGCTGCTTCCATTATTATTTTCACGTTCACTTCATGGGCCTGTGGAAATGCAACCGGCATTAATGAACTCATTCTTTTCAGGTTTATCCAGGGCATTGGCGGTGGCGCTTTATTGGTAACAGCGCAAACGATTATCACCGAAAGCTACCCGATCGAAAAAAGAGCGATGGCACAAACGATTTATGTTCTTGGCGTGATCGTTGGCCCTACGCTCGGCCCACCTCTGGGTGGATGGATTGTAGATAATTATTCATGGCCTTATATATTCTACATTAATATTCCCGTTGGTGTCATTGCTACTTTGCTCACACTTCAGTTTGTAAAAAGCCCGAAATTTGCAGAGAA
>JAHEZB010000591.1:0-1831 GCA_023251285.1 Chitinophagaceae bacterium
CAACTGATTGGAAAATCCCTGGCATGCAGAGCCAGAGCGCAATGTAACGTAAGCAAAATTATCATCTGCAATTACAGGATCGCAACTTTGCACGTGTGAAAACTGCCCGATTGAAACAGGTTTATCGGGATTATTAATATTGTAAATAAACATTCCATTTTGTGAACCAATAAACAGTTTATCCTTAAAAGGAAAAATAGTTTCCACGCTCCAACTTCCTAGGTTCACTTTATTTTTATAAACCGGATCAGCGGCGGCAGTAATATCGAATACATTTAGATCCGTATTTGAAACCGTATAAATCCTGTTATTCACAATCGCAAAACGCGCCATGGAGCCGCCTTTGCCGATTGGAGAAGAAGAATTTTTGTTACCTCCTGATGATTGAACACTTGAAAAATCCACATAAGCATTTGGAGAATAATACACCGGATTGCTACCACAACTTTGAGTAACTGTTGTATCGCGCTTTACCCAATCAGTAATAATTTTTGTAGAATCGCCATAAAAGCCTGAATTATAAATGCGATATGGAAATACGCCTTCGCTATATTTTTTCACCAAAACGTTTAGTGGATTGCTGATATCAAGCGTTACCATATCCGTATAGAGATCTGCATACAAAATGTTTCCTTTTAACGCTAAATCCATATTTCCAGGAATGTTGATGAACGCCACGTTTTGCGGCGCGGCAGGATTGCGGTTGTCAATAACATGAATTCCTTTATCCACTTCATTCAAAAAAATATAATTTCCGAGTAAAACAATTTTTCCCGGATCGCTGATTTCTTGCGGTGTACTACTCCTGATGTTTGCTCTTACTTCAGTGGTAGTTTTATAAACAGGCAAATAGTAACTGTATGTATAAATACGCCTGCATGTATCTTTTACGCAGCTATTTAGCAAAGCGAAAAGAAACAGAACGATCAGTGTCTTTAAAATTTTTGTTGACTTTTTCATAATGATTCATTTTTGTGTTGACCAATGAAAATTCAAAACCGTTGCATTTAAAAAAACTATTTTTTCTTAAACAACACTTCCGTTCGTATGCCCATAAAACTAAAATGTTTTCCATTATACAATCCCCTGCCAGCAAGGCTTGAAGCACTATAATAAAAATATGGCCCGAAGCTGAAAGGCACTTTTTGCCTTGAAAAAACTGTAGCAAATAATCCTGTATGCAGCCCAAATTGAGTTTTACTGAACATTGAATTATCATTGTAATAAATACCCGGATTTGCTTCGAATTGCAAAGCATTACTGGCTATTAATTCAGAAACATCCAAGCCTGCTTGCCAGGATAAAGGCAGCTTTTTATTTTCATTTAATTGAAGCTCGAATGAAACCGGAACTTCCAGGTAGTGAAAATTATTCCGGTAGGTATGGCTGGAATCAAAAGAATTGTAAGAGGTGGAAACAGAAAAATACTGTGCTGAAGGAGATAAAAGCGAATCAACTTTTTTGCCCACTTCGTTTATCAAAGAATAATATTTATAAGAAAGGCCTAAAGCGATTTTACTTCGTGCAGAAATATTTTTTTCAATGAAAATACCTGTAGCGAAAGCTGTTGAGCTTTTGATTGGAGAAGGCTGATAAGAATATGATGGAATACCGGCGGGTGGCACACCTGAATTGTAATTAGCAACAGGAAAGCTCCTTTCCAAAAAATTTCTTCTAATAGATGATTCACCACCAGAAAAAGTAAATCCAATGTTCCAATGTTGCTTATGATTTTTAACAGAATCATTCTGTTTTAGCACATCATTTAGAACAATTAATTTCTCGCCTTTTTTCTCCGATTGCTGTTGGTTCGACGCATCGGCATTGATCT
>JAHEZB010000591.1:1841-2645 GCA_023251285.1 Chitinophagaceae bacterium
CATTGATCTTACTTTCAATATTTACTTTGAATTGATCAGCATCATTTTCCTTTTCTATTTGTACCATGTTTATAGTATCTGATTGAAAAATCAAATGCGCATTATTTCTTTCTTTGTTGGATTCTTCTATTCTTTTCGCGGCCATTTTCCGGGTTGAATCTTGGTAATTTTCATATTTTTCTTTTTGGTTTTTGATCACAGAAATCCCTTTCGAATTTTTTATTTTTTTTGATAAAACCAATGCCGTGCCATAAGTTGACTGAATATTTTTTGAATGAATTTGTGAATTTGCAGAAGAAGAATCTCCTTTATTTGTTCCTTTCCTGTTGGATTTTTTTTCTATGAAATTGCTCATTTGTTGATTGCTTTTTTGATCTTTTTTTGACAAATTCAACAGCCAATAACCACCAGATAAAAGAAACACAATCAAAAAGAAGAGTATAAAAATCACTTTCCTGTCTTTCTCTTTTTTATCAATCCGCTTTTCAACATTGGTCCATACAGAATCTGATGGAGCGATTTTAAATTCGTCCATTTTCTGCTGCACATTTTTTTCAAAATTATTTTGTTCCATAATGGCCTTTTTTTTCTTTCAGGGAAAACTTTTCGATCCACTCTATCAATAAAATCCTTGCTCTTGCATATTGCGATCTTGATGTTCCTTCATTGATACCGAGCATTGACGCTATCTCCGCGTGTTTATAGCCTTCCACTGCATACAAATTAAAAATGGTTTGAAAGCCGGTCGGCAATTGCCTTATCAATTCGGCCAATTCTTTAGACTGTAAATTCACAATTGGATTT
>JAHEZB010000592.1 GCA_023251285.1 Chitinophagaceae bacterium
TAAGCAAATAAAATGAAGTTATTCTCGTCCATTGGCGCTTATCTTTTGATGATGAAAGGTATGTTTACCAAACCTGAAAATTTTAAAATGTATTGGAAAGAACTGATGCATCAGTCAGTGGAAATTGGCATGGGATCCTTGGGAATTGTTGCCGTTATTTCTGTATTTATGGGAGCAGTAAGCGCCGTGCAAACAGCCTACCAGCTTACGAGCCCAATACTTCCAAAAGAAACTATTTCGCAGATTGTACGTGATACGGTAATTCTCGAGTTTGCGCCCACATTGGTTTGCATCGTTCTCGCCGGCGTTGTAGGTAGTAAAATCGCGGGCGAATTAGGAAACATGAGGGTGAGTGAACAAATTGACGCCTTGGAAATAATGGGCATTAATACTAAATCTTATTTGGTAGCCCCGAAAATTCTTGGCGCTTTGATCACGATTCCTTTGCTGGTTATTCTGGCAATGGTTTTGGGCATTTGGGGAGGAAGACTTGCAGGAAGCCTTGGCGGCATTCTTTCGGCCGACACATATGATCGCGGTTTGCTTGAGAACTTTGTACCAAAGAACGTATGGTTTGCATTGGTAAAAGCATACACATTTGCATTAATTATCAGCAGCGTTTCTTGCTTTTATGGATACAATGTAAAAGGCGGCGCTCTGGAAATTGGAAGAGCCAGTACCATTGCAGTTATTACCAGTTGTATCCTTATTTTATTTGCCGATTATTTACTTGCATTCTTTATTTTGTAAAAAAACAATGCGAGGCGAACAGTAATATTTAATTCACAATTGCACTTTTATGATTGAAATCAAAAACGTTTCTAAATCTTTTGGCGATAAAGAAATACTGAAGGATATAAGTGCAGTAATGGAAACCGGCAAAACCAATCTGATCATCGGCACCAGCGGGAGCGGTAAAACGGTTTTGCAAAAATGCATGGTAGGATTATTTGAAGTCGACAGCGGTGATATTATTTTCGACGGTAAAGATTTAACGACCATGTCAGAAGAAGATCGTAAAGAATTGCGCCAGCAAATCGGAATGCTTTTTCAGGGTTCCGCGCTTTTCGACAGCATGACTGTGGAACAAAATGTAAAATTTCCGCTGGACATGTTTACAAAATGGAATAACCAAAAGAAAATGGACCGCGTGAATGACGTGCTGGAAAGAGTGGAATTAAAAGGAACAAATAAAAAACGTCCGGCAGAAATAAGTGGCGGTATGAAAAAAAGAGTCGGAATTGCAAGAGCAATTGTTTTGAAACCCAAATATTTATTTTGTGATGAACCAAATTCGGGCCTTGATCCTCAAACTTCGATGGTTATCGATAAGTTGATCCACGAAATCACCAAAGAGAACAACATGACCACTGTCATCAATACCCATGACATGAACAGTGTGATGGAAATTGGTGAAAACATTCTCTATATGTATCAGGGCAAAAAAGAATGGGAAGGAAATAATAAAGAAATTATTTTTAATAAAAGTGAGCGGTTAAATGAATTCATCTTTGCTTCAGAATTCTTGAAAGATGCAAAAGATATGCGTATGCTGGAAGAAAAAGGAATCATTGACAACGACAGGAATATGGAGGACATCATGCGCGACGGCGGAGCAAATCTTGTAATCGGCGAGGAAGATAGAAAAGAATAATTGTTGCGCAATTTCTTAGCAAAGCAACAAATAACACGATTTGCTGTTATAACTCCACCAATCCAGGACGAACTTACAGGATGTACCTATACTCTATTTTTGCTAAGACTGAAAAAACAACTAAGAAAATCTTCTCCTCACCAACTGATCAAATTGCTTTACAATCGGGTCATTGTCGAGCCAGCCGATTTTCACTTTGAGTTCTCTTCTTATCCAAAATTCTGCTTCTGCAAAAATCGAAAAATTCTGAATCGTTTTGATACTTCGTTCATACATCGCCTCATCACCACGGAATAATTCGTTGATAAAAAGAAACCGGTCATTTACTCCAATTGCTTTTCTTAAATCTTTGATCGGAGATGATGTAAGCGTTTGTGAAAGTTCTATTTTACTTTCTTTCAGACGGTCGTTTAACGACTCAGGATATTCAAAAGGAAGTTCATTTAAAGAAAGCTTTTTCTCAACCGGATCCTGATGCGCAAGCGTAGGAACTTCTTCTATCGGATCATATGAATAAGCCGGCCGGTTGTGAGATGTTTTTGCATTTACCGATTCGGCATTTTTCTTTATTTGCTCAAGTTCTTCTTCAATTTCTTTTTCATCTACCTGCAAAACTTCCACTACTTTTTCCTGGGGTATATTCGACTGCTCAATTGCGGCGATATTGAAACACAAAGGCATCACAACAGAAATTTTCTTATTACCGGATGGCTGTTTGTTTTCAATTTTATTAATAAGTTCTGATTGTAAAATTTGAACCGTTTGTAACATTTCTATTGCAGGAGAATTATCATCAACTTGCTTTTGGAGTTTCTTTAGGAGTGTTGACACTCTTTCCATATATAAATGTAAATAGGTTTAGAAAAAATGTTTGTTTTTGATTTAACGAAAAATCATTTTAACCTTGCAATTCTGTTCCAAAGACGCGTCTTAGGAATGGCTAAGTTACAAATTGAAAATTAAAAGTAAATGCAAAAATGTTTATAGAACC
>JAHEZB010000052.1 GCA_023251285.1 Chitinophagaceae bacterium
CAGGGAAATTATGAAGTTGGAAGAGCCGCACTTCATCCGGTGCAAAAGAATATTTCGACCGTTAAGGCGTTTGCTGCTTACAAGACTCCGGCAACCACAGTTGGAGTGGAAGCTTTCCGACAGATACAAAGCAACAATACTACCTTTTTTTCCGGCCTCGATACTGCTTTTGCTGATGTTCAACCTTCCGGAATTTCATTTTTTCTAACCCAACAACTGACAAAAGACAAACTCAATTTCTTCGCCCGTTTTGATGTTTACAATCCTGATTCAAAATTCAATTTCGAGAATAAATACATCGGTTCTTACAACAGCAATAAAGAATCTTTTGCAACGATTGGACTGGATTTTATTCCATATCAAAATGTTCACATCATGCCGAACCTCTGGTATGATCAGTTTCATAGCAAACTTCCCGATGCAACAGGAAAATTAAAAAATGATTATGACCTGGAAGGCCGGATCACACTTTATTTCTTATTCAATAAATAAAATAAAACAACACAACTAAAATGATCAACTTTAGAAAACTTATTTTACCACTATTAATCGTTGCCTTTGCTCTCGCATCTTGTGGTGGTAATGATTCTCAAAAAGAAGGCAGCAACCAGGCTTCAGATGTAAAGAGTAATGGAATTCTCGGAGCCGGCGCTACATTTCCCTATCCTTTTTATTCGAAAGTATTTGATGTATATAACAAGGAAAAAGGAATTAAAGTCAATTATCAATCCATAGGTTCAGGCGGTGGTATCAAACAATTGCAAAATAAAACAGTTGATTTCGGCGCTTCTGATGCACCGATGAGTGACGAAGAATTGAGCAAATCGCCTGCCGCAATCGTTCATATTCCAACTTGTTTGGGCGCGGTGATCATCACTTATAATTTACCCGGAGACCCGGTTTTAAAATTTACTCCTGAAGTGTTGGCCAACATCTTTTTTGGAAAGATCAAAAAGTGGAACGATCCAAATATTGTATCACTTAATCCTGGTGTAAAACTTCCGGACCTTGCCATTTCTATCGTTCATCGCTCTGATGGAAGTGGAACGACTTTTATTTTCTCAGATTATTTATCCAAAGTAAGCCCGGAATGGAATACAAAACCTGGCAAAGGAAAATCTTTGGATTGGCCGGTGGGCCTTGGTGCTAAAGGAAACGAAGGTGTAAGCGGATTGCTAAAACAGACACCGGGAAGTATTGGTTATGTCGAACTGGTTTATGCACTTCAAAATAAAATGCCTGCAGCACAATTAAAAAATAAAGCGGGAAATTTTGTAGCAGCCAGTTTAGAATCAAGCAGTGCCGCAGCCAATATTGATCTTCCGGCAGATATGCGCGTTTCTTTGACTAACACCGATGCGGCCAATGGTTACCCGATTTGCAGCTTTACTTATTTGTTATTGTATAAAGATCAGAAGTATGATAACCGAACTGAAGCATCAGCAAAAGCAACGGTTGACCTGGTAAATTATGTGATTCATGATGGACAAAAATACGCCCAATCATTAGGCTATGCTCCTTTACCGGACGCGGCTGTTAAGAAGGCAGAAGATATTTTAAAATCGGTTACTTATGGTGATAAAACATCGCAAATAACAGTGTTCAATAATTCAATAAAAAATGTTGCCGTTTCACGAAAGTGATTCCGCAGCATTTTGTTAATAATAAAGAGAATGATACCAGCGATTACATTTAAAAACAACGGCATTAATTTTAAAGAAAAAGCGTTTAAAAAAACTTTGACGCTTTTGGCGATCCTTGCAGTTGTTATTTTAATAGCCATTTTTTTTACATTGCTGATCAATTCATTTCCATCCTTAAAAGCCCTGGGAGCAGGATTTTTTTATGATAAAACCTGGGATCCTGTTGCAGATGAATATGGCGCGTTGCCATTTCTTGTGGGAACACTGCTCACATCTTTTTTAGCTTTGATTATTTCAACTCCTTTCTCAATTGCTGTTGCCATTTTTTTGGGTGAATATTATAAAAAAGGAATTGTCGCAGAAACATTTAAAAATGTAATTGACCTGCTCGCAGGAATTCCTTCAGTAATTTATGGTTTTTGGGGATTGTTTGTTTTGGTTCCGGTTGTACGTGTTATTGAACTGAAATTGAATCTTCCTCCTTATGGCGTCGGCATTTTTACTTCCTCAATAATCCTTGCTATCATGATTCTTCCTTTCTCAGTTTCGTTGTCCAGACAGGTAATTTCAATGGTGCCGGATAACTTGAAAGAAGCAGCGTATTCTCTTGGTGCGACAAGGTTTGAAGTGATCACAAAGATCATTATTCCCTATACAAAATCCGGTTTATTTGCCGGTTTACTGCTGGCTCTTGGGAGAGCTTTGGGAGAAACGATGGCCGTAACGATGCTGATTGGAAATACGCATTCAATTCCAACCGGAATCTTTAGCCCGGGAAATACAATGGCAAGTGTGATCGCCAATGAATTTTCTGAAGCGACCGGAAAAATATATACCTCAGCTTTGATAGAAATGGCACTATTCTTATTTGTAGTTGCCACTGTCATTAATGTTATCGGAAAACAAATTATTAAACGCTTTACGATTTAGTTGCTGAATAAATTCTTTATTAAAATGAGAAACAACGATTTAATAAATGCAGAGGATTCCAGGAGCGATATTGAAAGACAAATTGCTCACCGGAACAAAAAGAACAAACGGTTCAAAGGAGTGGTCATTGGCGCTACCATTATTTCAACTTTGCCCTTGTTATTCATTTTGTTTTACATTTTCAGGCAGGGAATTTCCGCAATCAACTGGCATTTCCTAACTAATCTCCCAAAGCCTGTAGGCGAAGCAGGCGGAGGTGTTGCAAATGCATTGGTTGGAAGTATTCTGATCTTACTCGTATCCTGCATCATTGCGATTCCTATAGGAATAGTGATAGGGATTTATCTGAGTGAAGAATCGAAATCAAAACTTGCTTATTATTGCCGCCTTGCTGTTGATGTGCTTCAGGGAATTCCTTCTATTGTTATCGGTATCATCATTTATGAATGGATCGTCAGGCCAGTGGGAGGATTTTCAGCGTTCTCAGGAAGTTTGGCACTGGCGCTGATGATGCTTCCATCTATTGTAAAATCTACTGAGGAAACATTGAAGTTGTTGCCCGAATCTTTAAAAGAAGCGTCACTTGCGCTGGGAGTTCCTTACTATAAAACAATGATGAAAATTATAGTACCAACAGGATTGGGAGGCATTCTTACCGGTGTTATTTTAAGCATCGCCAGAGTGATCGGAGAAACAGCTCCTTTATTATTCACCGCTTTTGGCAGCCCGTTTATGACGACCGATATTTTTAAACCAATGAGCAGTTTGCCACTCATCATTTTCAATTATGCGACAAGCCCTTATGAAGACTGGCACCAGCTCGCATGGGGCGCTTCAATGCTTTTGATCCTGATGATCCTGATCTTAAATATTATTTCTAAAATAGTTCAACGTAAATGGAAAGTGCAATTCTAAAAGTGAGAAATTTCAATGCTTTTTTTGGAGAAAGTCATATACTGAAAAATATAAATCTCGATATTGACAAAAATAATGTTTGGGCAATAATGGGACCTTCGGGTTGCGGAAAAACGACGTTTATCCGGTGCATTAACCGGATGCATGAATTAACACCGAATGCCACCACAAGCGGTTCTATGCAATTGAACGGTGAAGAAGTTTATGAAATGAACCCGGTTCTATTGAGAAGAAAAGTGGGCATGGTTTTCCAACGTCCCAATCCATTTCCGACAATGAGTATTTATGACAATGTAATTGCAGGTTACATTTTAAATGGTATCAAATTGAGCAAACAACAAAAGGACGAGATCGTCGAAACTTCTTTGAAAAGAGCCGCTCTATGGATGGAAGTGAGAAGTACGCTTCATAAAAAAGGAACTTTTTTATCAGGCGGCCAACAACAAAGATTGTGTATCGCAAGGGCTTTGTCTATGAACCCTGAAATGTTATTATTAGACGAAGCTACTTCTGCCTTAGATCCTGTTTCCACTTCAAAAATTGAAGAATTAATTCACGAATTGAAAGCTGAATACACAATTCTGATGGTAACGCACAATATGCAGCAGGCAGCGAGAGTGAGTGATAAAACCGCTTTTTTTTATCTCGGTGAAATAATTGAAGCAGATAACACGAAAACGAT
This sequence comes from Chitinophagaceae bacterium, assembly GCA_023251285.1. Lineage (GTDB taxonomy): Bacteria > Bacteroidota > Bacteroidia > Chitinophagales > Chitinophagaceae > Ginsengibacter. The sequence goes on from JAHEZB010000052.1 coordinate 4,171, forward strand.
TTTTACTAATCCAAAGCATGAAAAAACGCAGGATTACATCCGTGGTCACTTTGGATAAAAATTACTTTTTAAAAATACAACTATGGCATTATTAAAATGGAATCAGAAACTTACGCCCCTGGATAATGAAATTCAACAGTTAAAATTGGAAGTGATTTCGATGTGGGAAATGGTGGTTTCCCAACTGCAGAAAGCAGAGGAAGCTTTGAAAAACATTGATCGTGATCTTGCAAGAGAAGTGATCCTGGCAGAAAAAAGAGTGAATGCATTTGAATTGAAAATTGATCGTGATTGTGAAGATATTCTTGCGTTGTTTGCGCCTGTGGCGATCGACCTTCGCTTTATCCTTGCTGTTTTAAAGATCAATATGAACCTCGAAAGAACCGGCGATATTGCGGAAGGAATTGGCAAATTTGTAGTAGATATTCCTGCAGACTTTGATGTTCGCTTATTGGAAATTACCCGTGTTCTGGAAATGTATCAAGAAGCCAATCAAATGATCATAGATGTAATGAATGCGTTTGAAGGAGAAGATACGATCCTCGCGAGAAAAGTTTTTAAAAAAGATGACCTCCTGGATGAGATCAATATAAATGCCTCGGGTATTGTTGCCGATTTTATCAAAGACAATCCTGCAAAAATTGAGTCTGCTTTATATATTTTATCAACGATAAGAAAGTTGGAAAGAGTGGGAGACCAGGCAAAAAATATGGCAGAAGAAATAATTTTTTATTCTGAAGCAAAAGTGTTGAAACATAAGCCGAAAAATAAAAAAAGTGAGGAATAAACATACTTATATTGTATGCTTTGTATTCAAATCAATTTTAAACCCAAAAGCCTGTAAATCCTGTTTACAGACTTTTCTCATTTAATTTAAATGCTGTTTTGTACGGTACACAGGATTCGAATTTAAGATGGTTTTCTTTATAACTAATTTACTTTTGCTCCCGGTCCAAAATATTTCAACCAGTAAAATAGTATGAACCATATTGACATTCATCCTTCTTCCATAGCAATAAAAACAACCGTATACGGGATTGTTGTAAGTGTGATATTAATTTTTGTAAAAGGGATTTCCGGCCATTTTGGACATTCATATGCATTAATTGCGGATGCTACAGAATCCGGCGCTGATATTTTAAGTTCAGGCCTGCTATGGTTAGGATTACGTATTGCAATAAAAGAACCAGATAAAGAGCATCCTTACGGCCATGGAAAAGCAGAACCTTTGGCAGCAGTAGCAGTGGCTCTTTTTTTAATCGCCGCAGCTATATGGATAGCTTATCATGCCATAGATCTTATAAACACTCCACATCAACTACCTAAAAAATTTACTTTATGGGTATTATTGGTTGTAATTGGAATTAAAGAAAGTATGTACCGGTATGTTTTTAATGTCGGCAAAAAAATTAACAGCCAGGCAGTAAAAGCAGATGCGCAACATCACCGCAGCGATGCCATCACTTCGATAGCAGCTTTTATAGGAATTTCTATTGCCATAATTGGCGGCAAGGGCTATGAAGGCGCTGATGATTGGGCGGCGCTTGCTGCTTCCGCACTGATCTTTTATAATGCGATTGTAATACTCAGGCCGGCATTGTCAGAAATTATGGATGCAGCGCCTTCTAATGAAATAGTGGCCAAAGTAAAAGAATTAGCTGCTTCTGTTCCAGAGGTAGAAGGAATTGAAAAATGTTTTGTAAGAAAGATGGGATTTGATTATTATGTAGATATTCACATTGAAGTGGACGGACAATTAAGCGTTGCTGAAGGCCATCGTATTGCTCATTTGGTAAAAGATACGCTTCTTGAAAGCAATTTAAGAGTGACAAATGTTTTAGTGCATGTAGAGCCTTTCAATTAAATAGTTTGTTCACCAATCTTGCGTTCAAAAATGCAAACCCATTGAAATACATTACCCGTACCATTTGGATTTTATCACTTATTAGTTTGTTTACTGATACTGCAAGTGAAATGCTCTATCCAATTATGCCGATATATTTAAAATCAATTGGCTTTTCAGTTGTGCTAATAGGAATTTTAGAAGGCGTTGCAGAAGCTGTAGCGGGACTTAGCAAGGGCTACTTTGGAAAACGTTCAGACAACTCAGGTAAACGGGTACCATTTGTGCGGTTGGGTTATGCTTTTAGCGCTGTTTCAAAACCTATGATGGCGTTTTTTATTTATCCGCTTTGGATATTTTTTGTGCGAACAATTGACCGGTTTGGAAAAGGGATACGCACCGGCGCAAGAGATGCTATACTTTCTGATGAAGCGACAGCACAGACAAAAGGAAAAATTTTCGGCTTTCATCGTTCAATGGATACTTTAGGAGCAGTGACAGGCCCTTCTTTTGCATTACTTTACCTATATTATCTTCCGGCAGATTATAAAAACTTATTTTTAATTGCCTTTATTCCAGGCTTAATCGCCGTAGTATTTTCCTTCCTGTTGAAAGATAAAAAATCAATTAAGAATCCGAAAAAGATAACCCGCTCATTTTTTTCGTTTCTCTCTTACTGGAAAGAAAGCCCGGCAGCCTATCGCAAACTTGTTATTGGACTTTTAGCCTTCACCTTGTTCAACAGTTCGGATGTATTTCTTTTGCTAAAAGCAAAACAATCAGGATTAAGTGATACGATAATTATAGGCGCTTATATTTTCTACAATTTAATCTACGCCTTATTCGCGTTTCCATTGGGCATAGTAGCCGATAAGATTGGATTAAAAACAATGTATCTTATCGGTTTGATCTTTTTTGCAATCGTTTATTTTGGCATGTCAACAAATGTCAGCTTACTTTTATTTTTTGGATTCTTTTCTCTTTATGGTGTTTATGCCGCAGCTACTGAAGGAATATCAAAAGCATGGATAAGCAACATCAGCGAAAATGAACATGTTGCAACAGCAATCGGAACTTATTCTGCATTTCAAAGTATTTTTACCATGCTGGCGAGCTCAATAGCTGGGATTATTTGGTTTTACTTCGGCGCCTCCGCAACTTTTATAATTTCCGGCGCAGCCACATTATTAATCCTAATCTATTTCTTCGAGTTTGTTAAACACCCTGGCACTGATCAATAACAGGACTCAAATCATTTCTGTGTATAAAAAACCAAATGGTTAAGACAAAATGTAATTGTAGCACATATCCCGGTAGAACAAAAGACGCTTTTTAAGAAATGGATAGAATAATTTTACTTTTTTAATTCACTTTTATTTCCCTCTTCCGGCCGCGCACTTTCTTTCGAGATCCTGATTTTTGTAAAGGGCAATTTTAAAAGATTCCAAATGGTTAATTCATTCTCATTTGCATAAACCGGAACGCCTGTTACGATCTGATTTTGAGGAATATTTAATCTGATCGTTTTATGAATTCTGTCCCAAAAGGAAAATATAGTAGAGAAATTACTGTCCGTTTCTCTTTTCACCATAGAATGATGAATGCCGTGCATTCTCGGAGTTACAAAAAGCAGGTTTAGCGCTTTTTCAAACTTGAATGGAAGTTTCATATTCGTGTGATGAAATTGAGTAGCGGCTTCAAAAACTATTTCAAAAATCAGCACCACGAGAGGCGATGCGCCAATCAGTAAAACTGCAGCTCCACGAAAGAAAACAGAACCGATCAGTTCGCCAAAATAGAACCGGAAAGCAGTGGTAATATCAAGGTCAGGATCGGTATGATGAACCAAATGAAAACGCTACATTAATGGCACTTTATGGTGCACAATATGCCATAGGTAATTGCTGTAATCAAGCAATATAAATGCAATGGCAAATTTCACCCAGGCTGGTGACTCATATAAATACTTCAATCCAAAATGCCATTGTTGATTTTGATAAGCAAGCCAAACCATCAGAGGAATAAACATCAACCGAAGCAAAGCAAATGATGGAATGGAAACAATAAAATTGATAAAAATTCTTTTCCAGCGGCTCATCACTCTTTTTCTTAATTGAAATTTAGTTTCAAGGATAAAGAGGATCACAAAAACAGCCGGTAATATCACAGCTCCATAAGCATCGAAAATTGATTTAATCATCTTCTCTTAGTTTTTTTCCTTCGCCCTCTTTGGTATGAAAAGTTACGTCTTTATTTAAGCCCAGTTTCTGTTGAATTCTTGGTGAAGATCCTTTTGGCGCTTTTCCTACCATCATTTCAAAATAACGAATTCCGTCTTTTACACTCGCCCATTTATGAGCCGGCGGCTCATAGCCGTAAGCCCTGTATTGATTAGGCTGGACCTTTCCTTTCGATTGAACAAACATGGCAAACTGGTTTATCCATTCTTCAAATGTTTGCATAAATTCATCTTCATTGATCATATCCTCTGCCTGGTCATCGCTATATTTTTTTCCTTTGCCGGTTGTACAATGCTGCCATAAATGATCGGGCACTTCCACGCCGCTATATCTGCATTGCCAAACCAAAGGTGCATAAGCGTTTCGCTCATTTTCGAAAGGTTCTTTTTCGGGATCAAAATAAGATTTATGTTGTAAAATTTTAGGCCTTCCTGTGGCATCCAGTTCGTCTGCCCCTTCATCTCCATAACAAAAAAATGCAGCCGTTCTTCCTTCCAGGTGATTTTGGCTCATTTTCTTCCATTCTTCCGTGTGTTCCAATGCCATTGCCTTTTCCGGATTTTTATGGTCAATCGATTTTTCATCAGGATTGCCGCCATTCATACAAACCAAACGATCGAACATCAACTTTAAGTCTGAGCTGCAACTATACCAGTTGATTGGGCCGATGATTGCCCATGCGTCGGCCATATCCAGTCTTGCATATAAATCTAAATTCCACATGAGATCGGGTTCTTTGCTGCTGTTTTTTTCATAGCAATTGCATGGCCATACACACAAAGCCATGGAAGTAGAAACGCAGGCATTGCAACTTTGTATTTTTTCGCGGGCATAAACATTTCCAAGGTCTTCATAGTCAA
>JAHEZB010000593.1 GCA_023251285.1 Chitinophagaceae bacterium
TTTCATTGTGCCACGGTTTCACCATAAAATCGGAAGCACTTTCTTTTAAAGAACGCACCGCAAGATCAATATCACCATAAGCTGTGATCATGATTACCGGTGCATTTGAGCCGAATTCGCGGATTTTTTTCAACCAGAAAATGCCTTCATTTCCGGTGTTGATCGAACTGTTGAAATTCATATCAAGCAGGATCAGGTCAAAAGATTTTTTGGAAAAAAGATGCCGGATATTTTCGGGATTTTTTTCTATCACCACTTCTTTCACTTCTGTTTTCAACAACATTTTTACAGCTGTTAAAACATCTGTATCATCATCAATGATTAATACTGTTGCGTTTTTTACGTTCATTGTTATAGAAGTTTTTTGGAAAAATAGTCGTGCACGAATTACACGAATTTTTACCAATAAAAAAAAGAAATGTTAGCCACGGATTCCGCCCTATGTTACTGCATCCAGGCAAAGTAAATGCACTGATTTTTTCAGTACTTAAATCTTTAAATTTTCACAAATGAAAACATAAATTCCTTCTATTCTTTTTACTACAAACTGTTCTTTTTTTTATAACGTGTTTGCCTCGATCAATCGGTTTTTATTTATCAGTCAAGTGAAAAATAAGATTTGATGTTATTTCTTTCTTTGCTGAAAAATCTTTTCCCTAATTTTTTACGCTCTTATTATTCACCGGGCTTCTTACTGTTACAAAACCGGATATGCACTGTATCATTAGCGAACAGTAAGATGTTGATTGTCTAAATTAATGTATTTGAAATCAACGTGTTATGTTTTGGCACAGCTTTGACATATTCTAAAACAGAAAAAAATCAAAACGGTTTTATTCTAAAGACAAAAAAAAATAACTGTAACAAAAAAGAATTACAACCGTATTTAAAAACAAACCTTAAACATTTAAAAAACAAAAATCATGAAACTTCAATCAAACAATTTGTTGGAAAATCTGACAAGAACCGAATTGAAAATTTTGACCACAGAAGTAAAAGAAACGGTATGTGCACATTTCAAAAACGAAAGAAAGAAAATTTTCAGCGCCGCCCAGCTTTGGGATATTCAACGCCGCAGAAAGAATCTTGGTTCGCAAAAACTCTACTTCTGAAAGGACCAAAATCAAAAAATAAATAATTCTAAAAAAAACAAATCATGAAATTGCAATTAAATCAAACCGACAGTATTCTCAAATCATTATCAAATGAAGAAATAAAATTTCTGACAAATGAAGTGAAAGAAATATTCTGCATGGATTTCAAAAGCGATAGAAAAAAAGTTTTCAGTGCCGCTCAATTATGGAATATCCAAAGCCGCAAAAAAAATGTTTCGTTTCAAAAAAGTTACATCTGAAGTTCCGTAAAAACGATCGTCAAACGCTTGTATCAAAAATGAACGGAAACTGTATCAAAAGCGTACACTTTTAGAAAATTACCTTTTCTAAATGATTGAGAAACAATAGAATAAATAATGGCATGGCTTTGCGTATTTATCAGGAGATAAAACGAATTTTTTAAAAGAACAAACAAGAGGTTTTCTTATCAGGTTTTAAAAAAAAGTTATGGACAGAGTAATTGAAAAGAAGAAATGGTCATCAAAAAGACTTCTTACGATAGTGGGCATAGTGGCTGTCGTCGCTCTGATTGGAGCAAGTTATTATTTCACTTCTGGAAAGAGCAAACTTAATGTGGATACAGATCGTGTAACAATCAGTGAAATACAAAAAGGAACTTTCCAGGAATTTATACCGGTAAATGGCGTGGTGCTTCCCCTTACTACTATTTATCTGGACGCTGTAGAGGGCGGACGTGTAGAAGAAAAATATGTGGACGACGGTGCTATGATGACAAAAGGCCAGCCGATATTAAGATTATCAAACACGGATATTCAACTCGGTTTGGTAACTCAACAAACAAATGTCTATAATTTGCTTACTCAAATGCAGATTTCGAAAAATGCTGCCCAGCAAAATACTGTAAGTAAATTAAATCAAATGACTGATGTGGAAAGTGAATTAAAAGAAGCTGAAAGGATCTATAATTTAGACAAACATTTGTACGAACAAAAAGCGATCGGTTCGCAGGAGTTTCAAAAAGCAAAAAATGATTATGATTATTATTTGCAAAAGGAAAGGTTAACCCAGCAGATACTTCACCAGGATTCTCTATCTAATGAACAACAAATAAAACAATCGCGCCAGGCATTTGAAGGCTCTCAAAATGCATTAAATGTAATGCGACAGAAAGTAGGCGATCTGATTGTTCGTGCACCGATTGACGGACAATTAACTTCTCTTGATGCAGAGATTGGACAATCAAAAAATAAAGGTGAAAGGCTTGGACAAATAGATGTGCTGAGCGGATATAAAGTTCGCGTAGATATTGATGAACACTACATTTCACGGATATTTATCGGGCTGAAAGGAGAATTTGATTTCAACAATAAAACTTACAAACTCGAGATAAAAAAAGTATATACACAGGTTACTAACGGTCGTTTCCAGGTTGATATGGAATTTGTAGGAGATGTGCCGCAGGGAATTCGCCGCGGTCAGACTTTGCAAATCCGTTTGGCATTGAGCGATGAAACTCAGGCCCTGCTTTTACCAAAAGGAGGATTTTATCAGCAAACTGGCGGAAA